>CAIMEK010000592.1 GCA_903839965.1 uncultured Acetobacteraceae bacterium
CGCCGCGCCGTCGCGGCTGCTACGGCGCGAGTTGTACTATCCGGGCTGGCGCGCCGCCGTGGATGGGACGGAAGCACCAATCGAGAGGACGCGCGAGATCTTTCAGGAGTTAGCGTTGCCGGCGGGAGCGTCGGAAATCATGTTTTCGTACGCACCGCCATTCCTGGGGCCCTGCCTGGCGGCGTTTGGGCTGGCCTTGCCAGTGCTGGCCTGGGGCCTGCGACCGGTTCGTCGCCTCGACCCGAGGATGGGTTGAACAGCAAGGCAAGCCACCGCACGCTAGGCGATCCGACGTTCAGGCGTGGCCGTGCAGGCCCGCGTAGCTGGCGGGAAGGCGCTTGCGGCGAAGGATCAATTCGGCGATCAGCCAGTCCAGCCCGATGCCGCCCAGCATCAGCAGCACCGCGCCCCGGCCGCCGACGGCGACGCAGGAGAACCAGTGCGCGAGCGAGGCGACGGCTGGGTCGAGGCCGGCGGCCGCCGTGTGCGGCATCGGCAGGCTCAGGACGAACAGCACGACGATGCCGCGGTCGAGCAGCTTGCGGAGGACTTCCATGCCGGAAAACCGCGCCCGGTTGCGCGCGCATTGCCAGGCCGCCTGGTCCGCCGTCATCGTGGCCCACCGGCACAGGAAGCCGGCGACGATGCCCAGCCCCGGCACGATCCACAGCAGCGCCAGCCGGCTGCCCGCCACTTCGGCATCGCCCGCCAGGCCGTTCGCCACCAGGCCGTGCTCGATGCCGGCGATGCCTCCGCTCCAGCCCCGGACGATGGCGATGAGGGGGCGCAGGACGGCGATCCAGGCCTGGTTCAGATCCGCCGGAGCAGCCGGGCCGACTACCCAGCAGGCGAAGAACCCCGCGGTGCCGATCAGCGCGATGGCGCGCAGGCCGATGCCGTCGGCTTCGTGCGACGCATGCCGGCTCCATTTGGAGGCAAGCGCATTACCACTGGCGCCCCGACGTCGCCACGCGGCCAGCAACAGGGGCGCCAGGAATGTCAGGTCGAACGCCAGGATGCTGAAGTTGCGCATCCCATCCGGGTTGGCGGACAGAACGGGAACGCCGGGCGCGATGGCCAGCGCCAGCAGCAGCAGCAGTCCGCACCCATGCCGCCCGCGGATCGCGGGACAAGCCGCAATCATCCCGCTCCCCTTTTTCACGAACGTGTGAATCGCACTCTATTGAGCGCAGGAGCGGAACGGCATTGACCCAGATCAATGATTTCAAAGGTAATCGATAATCCTCATCAAATAGAAGCGATCTCATCAAACCAACTCTGACAGTTGCTCGCAACAAGGTGATGGAATTTAGCGGATATCTATCGAGACCGTTAGTAACGCAGAAAATCCACGATGATAGGGTGAGCAAAATGAAGATTGTTGCTACAACCGATGGATGAAGGAAATTATCGTGAAGCTGCTCGTCGTCGATGACGATACTGACGTGCTGCAGGCTTTGATTGAAACTCTGGAGGATGCGGGCTTCGCGGTTGTCAGGGCAACGACCGCAGAGGACGCGCTGAAGGTGGCGGCCGATGCCGCCCCCGACGTGCTGGTGACCGACATCAACCTGGGAGCGGGCATGAGCGGGATCGACCTCGGCGCCGAGGCGCGCCGGCGCTGGCCGGATCTGCCAGTCGTTTATATCAGCGGCCGGCCGTGGATAATGAACGACCATGCGCTGCGCGAACGCGAGGCGTTCATCCGCAAGCCGTTCCATGACCTTGAGTTGCTGGGGGAAGTTCGCGCGGTGGCAGCGGTTTCCTGAGCCTTCCCGGAACCCGATTCAGCCTTTCCGACCCTCCGCCGAGACCGATCGCGCTGCCGGTCCGCCCTCCGCCGGGTCGGGCATGTCCTGCCCCCCCCGATCCTCGAGCATCGCCTCGATCTGCGCCCCCAGGATCCGCCCACCGATGGGCTTGCGGACAATGGTGAAGGCGTCGCCGGCCGAGAACGTGGTCCGCGCATCGACGTAGCCGGTCAGCAGGAAGCAGGGCAGCCCGGGGCGCAGCGCGCGCGCTTTCAGGATGGTCGTCACGCCATCCATGCCGGGCATGGAGAAATCGCTGACCAGGACGTCCACTTCCTCGCCGGATTCGATCAGCGCCAATGCCTCGGCGCCGCTGGCCACGTCGAGCAGCGCGAATCCCTCGTCCTCGAGCTGGGCCGCGATGGTCTCGCGCACCAGGTCGTCGTCCTCCACCAGCAGGATGCGGCGCCGCGACAGGCCGGGGGGTCGCCCGGCATCCTGCTTGTCGGGCCTGGCAACCACGCCGTCCAAGGCCTGGCGCAGCCACAGGTTGACCGTGGTGCCCGCGCCGGGTGCGCTGGCGATGGTCAGCGCGCCGCCCGATTGCTCCACGAAGTCCTTCACCATCGACAATCCCAGGCCGGTGCCCTGGCCCGGCGGCTTGGTGGTGAAGAACGGTTCGGTCACCAGCCCCACGGTCGCCGCATCCATCCCGCTGCCGGTATCGATCACGCCGATCCGCACATAGGCGCCGGGCGCCAGGCCGGCCGGGTGGTGGCCCGGCCCGGCGACATGGTCCGCCGCGGCCGAGAAGGTCAGCGTGCCGCCGTTCGGCATGGCATCGCGTGCATTGGTGCCGAGATTGACCAGCGCCGTTTCCAACTGGGCCCGATCCGCCAGCAGCGGCGGCAGCCCCGCGGGCATCTCGGCCTGGACGATGATGGTCCGGCCCAGCGTGTGGGTGAGCACTTCGCGCACGCCGTTCAGCAGTTCGGTCGTCTCGACGGCCTCGACATGCAGGTCGCCGCGCCGGGCGAAGGACAGCAGGCGCTGGGTGATCGAGGCGCCGCGCGCCACGGCCTCGATGGCGGTGCGGGCGAGGTGCCGGGTCTTTTCATGATCCTCGACCCGGCGCTCGATCAGCATCGCCGCGCCCGCCACGGTCTGCAGGATGTTGTTGAAGTCGTGCGCGATGCCGCTGGCGAGCTGGCCGAGCGCCTGCACCTTCTGTGCCTGCAACAGTTTGCCCGCCAGGTCGCGCCTTTCGGTGAGGTCGCGACCTTCGGCGATGATCCCCGTCACCGTGCCGGTGCCGGGGTCGAGCAGCGGCTTGAGCGAGAAGTCGACCCAGAGCCTGCGCCCGCCCGCGCCGGTATTCTCGATCTCGCGGCGGACCAGCTTGCCGCGGGCGGCGTCGGCGACGCCGGCGCGCAGCCAGTCGCGTTCGGCGGCCGGCCACCAGCCGGTCTCCCAGAACGGTCGGCCGATGACATCGGCGCGGGTCAGCCCGCCGGCGTCCAGCGCGGTTTGGTTCGCCTCCAGCAGGGTGCCGTCGGGCGCGAGCAGGCCGATGAACTGGAACTGCGCGTTGAAGATGCCGTGGAACCGCGCCTCCGCCGCGGTCAGCGCGGCGGTGCGTTCCTCGATGACGCGCTCCAGTTCATCACGGCGCACGGCCAGCGCATCGTGCGCGGCGACGATCCCGGCGATGTCCTGCTGCGCGCCGGTGACCGGATTTGGCCCGCCGGCGTGCCGCACCAGCCGCAGCCGGAACTCGTTGTCGCCCAAGGCGGCCTCGACGCGGCGCAGCGCGGTCATGTTCTCGACGATGGAGAAGTTTTCCGTGCCGGGATCGCGATGCAGCACCTTGCGCGCCGAGACGACCACCTCCCTGCCATCCTGGGTGCGGTTGCGGAGTTCACCATTCCATTCGCCGTCGCGCATAAGCGCGGCCTCGACCTCCGCGCGCGGCACCGGATAGACGGTCTGCAGCAGCTCGGGGAATAACTGGCCGGTGGCCTGGGCGGCGGACCAGCCAAAGAGGCGATGGCAACCCTTGGACCAGAAGCGGATCGTGCCGGAGAGGTCGCGCACCATGATGGCGGCGAGGTCGGTCATGCCGAGCAACTGCTTGCACTCCCCGGCATCGCGGCAGACTGCCATCGGACAGAGGCCTTCCTGGCAGGACGCAGGCGAGGCATCCGGACAATGTGGACTATCGGTCAACGGCGCTCCACCCTCCTGTGGCTCAATCGTGTCGCCGGCCCAAATATACGGCGAGGACACCAATTCCTATAAGTTTATTAAAAACCGGCTGGATCAAAATTTCGGTGATGAATATTGGTATGTATTGTTTTAGATGAAATCAAATTTACGAGGCAATGCGCCGGCTCAGGATATTTCGAGCCGGCGTTGTGCGTTACCACTCGGCGATCGAGCCGTCCTTGTGGCGCCAGACCGGCGCGCGCCAGCGATGGCCTTGCTCGGCCCGCGTGCGCACATAGGCTTCGTCGACCTCGATGCCCAGGCCAGGCCCGTCGGGGATCAGGATCGAGCCGCCTTCGTAGCTGAACCGGGTCGCCTCGGTCATGTAGTCCAGCAGGTCGTTGCCCACGTTGTAGTGGATGCCGAGGCTCTGCTCCTGGATGAAGGCGTTGTAGCAGATGGCGTCGACCTGCAGGCAGGCTGCCAGCGCGATCGGCCCCAGCGGACAATGCGGCGCCAGCGCCACGTCGTAGGCCTCGGCCATGGCGCCGAGCCGGATGGTTTCGGTGATGCCGCCGACATGCGCGGGGTCGGGATTGATCACCTGCGCGGCCCGCGCCTCGAACAGCGCCTTGAACTCGGCGCGGCCGTGCATGCGCTCGCCGACCGCCAGCGGCACCGAGGTTGCCGCAGACAGCGCCGCCAGCGCCTCCAACTGTCCCGGCGCGACCGGATCCTCGATGAACATCGGCCGCAAGGGTTCAAGCTCGCGCACCAGCACGCGCGCCATCGGCGCGTGCACCCGGCCGTGGAAATCGAACGCCAGGTCGAGGCTCGGGCCGACCGCTGCGCGCAATTCGCCCAGCGACTTCACGATGCGGTCGACGGCGGCGTAGGTGTCGACGATGACCAGTTCGTCGCAGACGTTCAGCTTCACGGCGGTGTAGCCGGCCTCGCGCGCCGCCAGCGCGTCGGTTACCAGGCCGGTCGAGCGGTCGCCGCCGATCCAGATATAGCCGCGGATGGAGCGGCGCTGGGCGCCGCCGAGCAGGGCGTAGACGGGGGCGTTGTGGAATTTGCCGGTGATGTCCCAGAGCGCCTGGTCGATGCCGGAAATCGCGCTCATCAGCACCGGGCCTCCGCGATAGCAGCCGTTGCGGTACAGCGTTTGCCAGATGTCGTTGATGTGGCGCGGATCGCGGCCGATCAGGAAGTCGCTCATTTCGTCGACGAGGGTCGCGAGCGTGGCCGCCCGACCTTCCAGCACCGGCTCGCCCCAGCCGCTGATGCCCTCGTCGGTGTCGATCTTCAGGAATAGCCAGCGCGGCGGAACGAGAAAGGTCTGAACCGACGTGATCTTCATGGGGCGTGCCTCTCCTGGGCGCCGCCCCCGGCCAGCCCGGACTTCGCGACGCCGCTACCAGCCGTAATAAGCCGGCGGCGGAGCCCCGTATACCGGCGGCGGATAGTAGTAGGCCGGCGGCGGGGCATAGTACACCGGCGGCGGGGCATAGTACACCGGCGGCGCCAACGCCCCGGCGATCACCGCGCCCACCCCGAGCCCGAGCAGCGCGCCGGCGACCACGCCGCCACCGCCACCGCCACCGCCATGACGGTAGGCGTAATGCGGGGCGTAGCGGGGGCCGCCACCGCCCCAGCCACCGCCATGGCCACGCCAGTCGGCATGCGCCGCAGGGGCCGCCAGGAGGGCGATCGCCGCCGTCGCCGCGAGCAGGACAGTACGAATACGCATGGTTTTGCCCTTTTTCGTGCGGCCGGGGGATCCCGTCCGGTACCCCTGAATCAAGGGACCATCTGTGGCAAATTCCAGGCAAACACGCGGCGGCGCGGTGATGATTCGATTAAGACGCGGCAATGCGGGGGCCGCCCTTACGTGGCCTCGCCGAACACCTTGCGGCGCAGCATCTGCAGCCGCTCCTGGCCGTGCGGGGTCTGCGGGTCGAGTTCCAGCGCCTTCTGCCAGGCCGCCATGGCGCCTTTCCAGTCCTCCTGCGCCTCAGCGATGCGCGACAGCGCCTGCAACGCGGCGAAGTGGCGCGGCTCGCGCTGCAGCGTCGCCTCGACGTCGCGGATCGCGCCGCGATAGTCGCCGGCGTGGAATTTCGCCAGGGCGCGGCGCAGCCAGACCTCGGGGTAGTCCGGCGCCAACACCAGCGCGTCGTCGAGCGCATCGAGCGCGCCGTTGGTGTCGCCGGCCTCCAGGTCGCTGGCGCCGCGGTTCAGCAGCAACAGCACCGCCGGGGAACCGGCCTGCAGCCAGGCCTGGCGGATCTTCGCCTCGACCATGGCGGCCGCCTGTTCGTTGGGCGCCACCTGCAGGGCCGCGAACAACTGGTCGAGCTCCGCCTTGCGCGGGTCCGCCCGTCCCTGCGCCAGCGCGGGGCCGGAGACCAGCAGCATGAACAGAAGCAGCAAGCGAAAACCCATGCGGGGAAGGTGATGCCTTCCCCGCCACACCGCAAGTCAGGCCACGGAGAGCGCTTTCGGCGGCGGGCCGCCGGCCATCCAGTCCAGCAGTTCCACCGTGTGCGTCACCGCCAGGCCGCCGCCGGCGAGCTGGGCGATGCAGCCGATATTGCCGGCGGCCACTACGTCCGGCCCGGTGGCGCGCAGGCGCTCCAGCTTGCGCGCGCGCAGCCGCGCGGCGAGGTCGGGCTGCAGCAGGTTGTAGGTGCCGGCCGAACCGCAGCACAGGTGCCCCTCGGCCGGCTGCACCACCTTGAACCCCGCCTTGCGCAGCAGCAGCACCGGCGCCTCGGTCACGGACTGGCCGTGCTGCAGGCCGCAGGCGGAATGGTAGGCGACGGTAAGGCCCGCCGGTGCGCGCGACGGCGCGTAGCCGAACCGCACCAACGCCTCGGAGATGTCCACGGCGAGCGCGGCGACCCGCGCCGCCGCCGCGGCCTGCGGCTCGGTGCGGAACATGAAGCCGTAGTCCTTCAGCATGGTGCCGCAGCCCGAGGCGTTGACGATGATGGCGTCGAGCCCTTCGCCGTCCATTTCGCGGCTCCAGGCGGCGATGTTGGCGCGGGCGGAAGCCATGGCCTGATCGTGGCGGCCCATGTGGTGGGTCAGTGCGCCGCAGCAGCCCACCTCCGCAGGCAGCACCACCTCGCAGCCCAGGCGGGTCAGCAGGCGGATGGTCGCGTTGTTGATCGACGGGTCCAGCACCCGCTGGGCGCAGCCGGCCAGCAGGGCCACGCGAAAGCGGCGCGGGCCCTCGGCGCGGTGCACCCGCGTGCCGTCCAGCGCCGCCGGCTGCACCTGGCCGGGCGGCACCATGGCGAGCATGGCCCGCAGGCGGCGGAAGAACGGCGCCCCGTGGCGCGGCAGCAGCCCCGCGAAGGGCTGCGCCAGCCGCGCCCCCAGCATCGCCAGGCGGAGCCGCCCGGGATGCGGCAGCACCGCGGCCAACAACGCGCGCAACGCCCGATCGTGCCAGGGCCGCCGATAGCTGGCCTCGATATAGGTCCGGGCGTGGTCGATGAGGTGCATGTAGTGCACGCCGGAGGGGCAGGTGGTCATGCAGGACAGGCAGGACAGGCAGCGGTCGATATGCCGCACGACGGGCTCGGTGGCGGGCCGGCCGGCTTCCAGCATGTCCTTGATCAGGTAGATGCGTCCGCGCGGGCTGTCGAGCTCGTCGCCGAGCAGCAGGAAGGTCGGGCAGGTGGCGGTGCAAAAGCCGCAATGCACACAGGAGCGCAGCACCTGGTTGGAAGCCGCGACGGCCGGATCGCGAAGCTGCTCGGCGGTGAAACTGGTCTGCATGGTCTGCTGCTCACTCGCCGGCGCGCATGCGGCCCGGGTTGAGGATGCCCCTTGGGTCGAACGCCGCCTTGACGCGGCGCCCGATCGCCGCCAGCGGCTCGGCCTCGGGCGGGATCACCGCCACCGCCGTTCGTAGCGCCTCCGGGCCGCGCAGCAGCATCCAGGTGCCGCCGGTCGCGCGCGCCGCCGCCGCGACGGCCTCGTGCGCCGCCTCGCTCGCCGGCCCGGCGATCCACACCAGCCCGCCGCCCCAGTCGAGGAACCAGCGCGCGTCGAAGGCCCGCTCCAGCGCCGCCGCCACGCGCGGGCCGGCGGAGGGGCGCACCGAGACGCGCCAGATCGCCCCCTGCTCATTGGCGATCGGCGCGGCGTCGCGCAGCGCCGCCCAGGCCGCCAGCG
>CAIMEK010000593.1 GCA_903839965.1 uncultured Acetobacteraceae bacterium
GCCCTCCACGTCGTCGTAGCCGTGCGCCACCATGGCGCCGTGCAGGCCGAGCAGCACGCCATCGAGCGGCAGGGCGGCCTTCACCTGGCCGATGATCTCGTCGCGCATGGTTTCGTAGTCGGCGCGGTTGGTGGTGCCGGCGGGGCTGGCGGCGAAGCAACTGCCTTCGATGAGAGTGAAGCCCTCTGCCGCGGCGCGCCGGCGCGCCACCCAGAGCGGCGCGGTGCACATCAGCGCGGTGGCGTCGGGGTGCTCGCCCGGACGCAGGAACACGCATTCCCGGTAGGCCTCGATGGAGGTCGGCAGCGGGGAAAAGGTGTTTGTTTCGGTGGCGATCGTGGCAGCGAACAGGCGCATGTTTGCATCCTCCCTCGAGCGGGCGGATGACGCGCGCCGGCGCCGGCGCTGTCAAGGCGGGTTCAGGCCGCCCGCGCCAGCGCCATGCCGCGCACGAGGTCGGCGCATTTCCCGCCGATCATGATGCACGCCGCATTGGTCCGGGTGGTCGAAGCAGAAGCCGATGTAGCGGAACCGGATGTCCGCGCACCGAAGACGGCGTCGCGGTCTCCACGTGCACCTCCCCGGCCGGGTTGCCCCCGGCGCGTTGCCGGCACAGGATGCCGCCATGAACGATGAAACGCTACCGTCCGAAATCGTCGACGGACTGGCCCGTATGGGCTTGTACGCGCTGCACGGCACGGCAAGGCTTACGGGTGGAAGGCTTACCGGGGGGGTCTCCTCGGATATCTGGCGGATCGACCTGCCGGGTGGCCCGATCTGCGTGAAGCGGGCGCTCGGGCGGCTGCGCGTGGCGGCGGACTGGCGCGCCCCGGTGGTGCGCAACCGCTACGAGGCGCGCTGGATGCGCCGCGCCGAGGCCGCCGCCCCGGGCAGCGCCCCTGCCCTGCTCGGCCAGGACGAGGCCAGCGGCGCGCTGGCCATGCAGTACCTGCCGCCCGACCGCTATAAGCTGTGGAAGGCCGAACTGCATGCCGGCCGGGCCGATACCGCCTTCGCCGCCGCGGTCGGCGCCACGCTGGCCCGCATCCATGCGTCCACCGCCGCCGACCCGACGACGGCGGCGGACTTCCCCACCGACGATATCTTCTACGATATCCGCCTGGAGCCCTACCTGGTGGCCACCGCGCTGCGCCACCCCGACCGGGCCGCCGCGCTGGAGGCCATCGTGGCGGAAACCCGCACGACGAAGCGAGCGCTGGTGCACGGCGATGTGAGCCCGAAGAACATCCTGATCGGGCCCGCCGGGTCGGTGTTCCTCGATGCCGAATGCGCCTGGTGGGGCGACCCGGCATTCGACCTGGCGTTCTGCCTCAACCACCTGCTGCTCAAGTGCCTGTGGACCCCGCCGGCGCGCGAGGGCTTCCTGGCCTGCTTCGAGGCCCTCGCCGGCGCCTATGCCGGGGGGATCGCCTGGGAGCCGAAGGGTGCCCTGCTGGCCCGCGCGGCGCGGCTGCTGCCTGGGTTGCTGCTGGCCCGGGTCGACGGCAAATCGCCGGCGGAATACATCACCGACGAAGCCGACAAGAACCGGGTCCGACGGGTGGCCCGTGCCCTGCTCGCGGCACCAGCCGGCGAGCCGGGAGAAGTTTGCCAGGCCTGGCGGAAGGAACTGACAGCATGAGCGAAACCGACATCGCCTACGTCCAGGGGCGCCGGGTCTGGGACAGCCGCGGCCGCCCCACCGTGGAGGTCGACGTGCTGCTGGACGGCGGCGCGGTGGGCCGCGCCATGGCGCCGGCCGGCGCTTCCACCGGCTCGGGCGAGGCGCTCGACCTGCGCGACGGCGGCACTGCCTTCGGCGGCTACGACGTGACCCGCGCGGTCGCCAATGTGAACGGGGAAATCGCCGAGGCCATGCTGGGCCGCGACGCGCTCGACCAGGAGGGGTTGGACAACGCCCTGATCGCGCTGGACGGAACGCCGGCCAAGAGCCGGCTGGGCGGCAACGCCCTGGTGGCGGTATCGATGGCGGTGGCGCACGCCGCCGCCGCCGCGGAGGGCGAACCGCTCTACCGCTACCTGGGCGGCGCCGAGGCCACCCAGTTGCCGCTGCCGCAGATCCAGATTTTCGGCGGCGGGGCGCATGCCGAGCGGCGCGTCGACGTGCAGGATTTCATGGTGACCTGCCCGGCGGCGCATTCCTTCGCCCAGGCGCTGGACTGGACGGCCGAGGTGTACCGCTCGGCCGGCGCGCTGATGAAGCAGGCCGGCAAGCTGGCCGGCGTCGCCGACGAGGGCGGCTGGTGGCCCGACTTTGCCACCAACGAGCAGGCGCTGGAAATGCTGGTGCGGGCCATCGAGCACGCCGGCTTCAAGCCCGGCGAGCAGGTGGCGATCGCGCTCGACGTCGCCGCCAGCGAATTCGGCAGCAACGGCCACTACCGGCTGGGGCTGGAGCGGCGGGAACTCGACAGCGACGGCATGATCCGCATGCTGGTGGACTGGATCGACCGCTACCCGATCGTCTCGATCGAGGACCCGCTGGCCGAGGACGACCCGGCCGGATTCGCCAGCTTCACCCGCGAAGTCGGTGGCCGGCTGCAGGTGGTGGGCGACGATTTCCTGGTCACCGACGCCGCCCGGGTGCGCCATGCCGCCGCCAACGGCGCCGCCAATGCGGTGCTGCTGAAGCCCAACCAGCGCGGCACGCTGACCGAAACGCTGCAGGCCTGGCAGGCCGCGAAAGCGGCGGGCTACGCCGGCATCGTTTCCGCCCGCTCCGGGGAGACCGAGGACACCACCATCATCCACCTGGCCGTCGGCTGGGGCGTCGGCCAGTTCAAGGTGGGCTCGTTCGCCCGCAGCGAGCGGATGGCCAAGTGGAACGAGGCGCTGCGCATCGAGCAGGCGCTCGGCCCGGTCGCCCGCTTCGCCGGCGGCGGCGCGTTCGGACGCACACGCCCATGAGGGTGGTGTTCGACCACGCGGCCGGCCCGGCCCTGAAGGCGGCGCTCGCCGGCCTGGACGGGCTGGAGGTGACGGTGTGCCCGGCCGACGACGAGGCCGGTTTCGCCCGCGCCATGGCAGACGCGGAGGTGCTGTGGCACGTACTGAAGCCCTGCACCGAGACGACCATGGCCGGCGCCCCCGGATTGCGGCTGATCCAGAAGATCGGCATCGCGGTGAACACGATCGACCTCGAGGCGGCGAAGGCGCGGGGCATTCCCGTGTGCAACCTGCCCGGCACCAATTCGCGCGCGGTCGCGGAGATGGCGCTGCTGCTCATGCTGGCCACCCTGCGACGGCTGCCCGCCTTCGACGCGAACCTGCGGCGCGGCACCTGGTCGGTGCCGCCGGCCACCTTCGATAGCCTGGGCGA
>CAIMEK010000594.1 GCA_903839965.1 uncultured Acetobacteraceae bacterium
ACGTCAAGGTCCAGGTTCGGCGGAAGCCGCGCCAGAACCGCCGCAAAGGAATCCAACGAAACCGAAGATGTCTGATGCATCTTCGCGATGAATCGTACCCCGCCGAGCCGCGTCAAAGCCTATTTTAGTGCCTATGGGGCGAAGCCCCTGGCCTTGCTATGCCGCCTCGGCGAACGTGATACGGCGGTGGGGTTTGGCGCGGACGGGGAGGGCGGCGTACAGGTCTTTCACCGCTTCCGTGATGGTCAGTCCTGCCATGGCGGGGGGCAGCATGCGGCGGGCGCCGTTTTCCAGCAGGCGGGCGCTGCGCAGGGCGGGGCGCAGGCGGACCGGGGGCACGAACAGGGCGGCGTCGCGGCGTTCCACGCGGAACAGCGAGGCGTTCAGCAGGCGGCCGATCTGGCCAGCCGAGTAGGGTTGGCCGTGGCCGAACGGTGTGCTTTCCACGTAGGCCCACATGCCGCGCCGGTTCGGCGCCACCACCAGCAGGTGGCCGTCGTCCTTGAGCACGCGCCAGACCTCGCGCAACAGCCGCCGGGCGTGTTCGGCCGCTTCCAGCCCGTGCAACAGCAGCACGCGGTCGAAGCAGAGGTCGGGGAAGGGCAGGGCGTCTTCCTGGCCGGCGCAGGAGAGGTTGGGCAGCCCGGCCGGCCAGCGGACCGGCGTCATCTGGGCGGGGGTCAGCGCGATGCAACGCCGCGCCTGTTCGCGCCACAGACGGAGGTAGGGGGCGGCGTAGCCGAGCCCGAGCACGGACTGTCCGGCCAGCGACGGCCAGAGCGTGCCCAGGCGTTCGCGCAGCAGGCGCGCGACCATCGCGCCGCAGGGCGTGGCGTAGAAATCGGCCGCGGTGAGGGCGTCGGTCGCCATGTCGTCCCTATAGCATGAAAGCGCCGGATTTCCGCCTGTCCGATGGTCGGCTTCACGCCATCGCGGTTTGCGGCCGGGCGAGGGATCGCTACAGTGGCCGCATGATCACCGCCCAGCCCGTGCCCATCCTGAAGGACAACTACGCCTGGCTGTTGCGCGACGGCGCCACCGGCGCTGTTGCCATCGTCGATCCGGCGGACCCCGCGCCGGTGGCCGCGGCGATCGACGCCGCCGGCGGGCGGCTCGACCTGATCCTGTTGACGCATCACCACAACGACCACATCGCCGGCACCGACGAAATCCGCGCCCGGTACGGGGCCCGGGTGGTGGGGGCCCGCGCCGATGCGCATCGGCTGCCGGCGCTGGACCAGGCGGTCGGCGAGGGCGACCGCGTGGCGCTCGGCGCGACGCAGGGCCGGGTGATCGCGACGCCGGGCCACACGCGCGGGCACATCGCGTTTTATTTCGCCGATGGCGGCGTGCTGCTGTGCGGCGACACGCTGTTCACGCTCGGCTGCGGGCGCCTGCTGGAAGGCAGCGCGGCGGAGATGTTCGCCTCGCTGCGCAAGCTGGCCGCGTTGCCGCCGGAGACGGGGGTGTATTGCGGCCACGAATACACCGAAAGCAACGCCCGCTTCGCGCTGCATGCCGACCCGGAGAACGCCGCGCTGCGCGCCTATGCCGAGCGGGCCAGGGCGTTGCGTGCCGAGGGCCGGCCGACCGTGCCCAGCCGGCTGGGCGACGAGCTTGCCGCCAATCCTTTCCTGCGCGCCCCGGAGGTCGCCGGTTTTGCCGATCTGCGCGCCCGCAAGGACAGATTCTGAG
>CAIMEK010000595.1 GCA_903839965.1 uncultured Acetobacteraceae bacterium
CCGGGCCAAGGCGCCGCGCCAGCAGGATGGCGCCTTCCGGCACCGGGTCGGGCTCGCCCTCGTCGTCCAGCGCCGCCAGCAGCCTGCCGGCCATGTCTTCCAGGTCGGCCAGGCGCTCGCGCAGATACGGGTCGGCGATGCGGCGCATGTGGTCGCGCAACTCGCCACCGACGCGATGCACCGCCGCTTCCGCCGAAAGGCCGCCGTCGATCGCCTCGCCGACGCGGCGCAGCCAGCTCGGATCGGCGGCGACCAGGCGGTAGGCCTCCAGGATCTCGCGGGCCTCCGGACTCGCCTTGTCGCCGGCGGGCAGCCGGTCGGTGATCAACGCGTCAAGGCCCTGGCGCATCTTGTCCACGGCGCGCGTCAGCCGCGCCATTTCGACCGCCGGATCGTCGGCCAGCAGGCGCCGCGGGGCATGCGCTACGGTCAACACGGCCGGGCCGATGGTCAGTCCCGCCACCAGCACTGTCCCGCCGTAGCGTAGCGACGAAGTGGCGCCGAGGCTTTCCTCGGCGGCATCGGCCGCGCCGGCCGCCGCCAGCGGCTCCACCAGCAGCATCGCCACCGTTTCCAGCGCCTCCACCTCGTCGGTGTCGTAAAGGCGCGGCTCCCGGTTCTGCAGGGTCAGCACACCGAGCGTGCGCCCCGCCCGCCGCACCGGCACCGCCAGCATCGAGGCATACGGCTCTTCGCCGGTGTCCGGGCGATAGGCGAAATCCGGATGGTTCTGCGCGTCCGGCAAATTCAGGGGATGCGCCGTGGCGGCCACCAGGCCGACGATGCCTTCGCCCACCCGCAGCCTGGTTCGCCCGACCGCCTCCTGGCGCAACCCTTCAGTGGCGGCCAGTTCCAGCAAGTCGCCGGCCTTCATGGCGTAGATCGAGCAGACCTCGGCCACCAGTTCGCTGGCGACTAGGCGAGCAATTTCGGTGAGCGGCGCCGGGCCGCGCGCCATCAGGCTGCGCAGACGGGCCAGCAGGTTGCGCGGCGTCGACATCGCCGCTGCCGTATCAGCCCGGCGTGGCGATCATGTGGCGGGCAACCAGTGCCGCCACCGCCTGGCCGATTATTTCCGCGATGATCTCCGCCACCGGCTGCACCGCGGTGACCAGCCCCACCGATTGCCCGGCCATCACGCTGCCCTGCTCGATATCGCCGTCGATCACCGCGCGGCGCAGCGCGCCGGCCCAGAAGCGCTCGATGGCGAGCTGGGCGGTCTCGCGGGTCAACTCGCCCGACTGGAACCGCTGCAGCGTCTCGGCCTGGTGCTCGAGGAATCGCTTGGTTCCCTCATTGACCAGGCCGCGCACCGGAATCACCGGGAAGCGCGGGTCGAGCTGCACGGACGGCACGGCATCGCGGGCCGAGGCGCGCACGAAGGCCTGCTTGAAGCGCGGATGGGCGATGCTCTCCTCCGCGGCGGCAAAACGGGTGCCGAGCTGTGCCCCGGCGGCGCCCATTTCCAGGTAGGCCAGCACCGCTTCCCCGCGGCCAAGCCCGCCGGCGACGAACACCGGCACCTCGCGCACGTGCGGCAGAATCTCCTGCGCCAGCACGGTCAGCGAAACCGGGCCGATATGGCCGCCCGCCTCGCTGCCCTCGATCACCAGGGCATCGGCCCCCGAACGCACCAGCCGCTTGGCCAGCACCAACGCGGGCGCGAAGCAGACCAGTTTCGCCCCGCCGTCCTTGACCATCCGCACCGCGCTGCCCGAAGGGATGCCGCCGGCCAGCACGACATGGCTGACCCCCGCCGCGACCGTCACGCGGATCAGGTCGTCGAGTTGCGGATGCATGGTGATCAGATTGACGCCGAACGGGCGTCGGGTCAGCGCCTGGGTGGCGGCAATCTCGCGCGTCAACAGCTCGGGATCCATCGAGCCGCAGGCAACCACGCCGAACCCGCCGGCATTGCTGATGGCGGCGGTCAGGTTGCGTTCGCTCACCCACGACATGCCGCCGCCCATGATGGCGGCCTCGCAGCCGAGGAATTCGCGCCCGGCGGCCCACAACCGGTCGAGCATGGCGCGCGCCGCCACGCCGGCCGCATCTTGCGGTGCGCAAACCGGATCAGGCATCCAGGCCATACGCCGTGTGCAGGGCCCGCACCGCGAGCTCGGTGTATTCGGCGCTGATGAGAACGGAAACCTTGATTTCGCTGGTCGAGATCACCTGGATGTTGATGCCCTTGCTGGCGAGCGCGCGGAACATGGTGCTGGCGACGCCGGAATGGCTGCGCATGCCCACCCCCACCACGCTGATCTTCGCCACTTCCTTGTCGGCCAGCAGCGTCGCGTAGCCGATCTCGGCCTGGTGCTCGGCCAGCGTCTTCTCGGCGCGCGGCAGGTCGGCGCGGTTCAGCGTGAAGGTGAGGTCGGTGGTGGCGTCGGCCGAGACGTTCTGCACGATCATGTCGACATTGACCGAGGCCGCCGAGAGAGGGCCGAAGATGGCCGCGGCGATGCCCGGCCGGTCCGGCACGCCGCGCACCGTCAGCTTCGCCTCGTCGCGTGAATAGGCGATGCCGGAGACGATTTCCTTTTCCACGATCTCTTCCTCGTCCACTACAAGCGTTCCGGGCAGGTCGCCGCCCAGTGTCGCGCCGTCATCGAAGCTCGACAGCACCTGCACGCGAACCCCTTCCTTCATGGCGAGTTCGACGCTGCGGGTCTGCAGCACTTTGGCACCAACCGAGGCAAGCTCCAGCATTTCTTCGTAGGCGATCTTGGCCAGCTTGCGCGCCCTCGGAACAATCCGCGGGTCGGTGGTGTACACCCCGTCCACGTCAGTATAGATGTCGCACCGCTCGGCCCTGAGCGCCGCCGCCAGCGCCACCGCCGACGTATCCGAGCCGCCGCGGCCGAATGTGGTGACGCGCCCGTCCGGGCCGATGCCCTGGAATCCGGCCAGCACCGGCACTTGCCCGCCCTGCATGCGGCGGATCAGGTCGCCGCCCGCGATCGACTCGATGCGCGCCTTGCCGTGCGCCCCGTCGGTCGCCAGCGGAACCTGCCAGCCCTGCCACGACCGGGCATTCACGCCGATCGTCTGCAAGGCAATCGCCAGCAGGCCCGAGGTCACCTGCTCGCCGGTCGCCACCACGGTGTCGTACTCGCGCGCGTCGTGCAGCGCCGATAACGCCGTGCACCAGGCGACCAGCTGGTTGGTGGTGCCAGCCATGGCGGAGACCACCACGGCCACTTCGTTGCCGGCGTCGACCTCACGCTTCACCCGCGCCGCGACGCTGCGGATGCGGTCCAGGTCAGCGACGGACGTGCCGCCGAACTTCATGACGATGCGGGCCATCGGGTCGTTCCGGATTTTGGCCGCATCTGCCCGGTTGCACGGCGGCCGAGAGCGGGACACATACTGGCGTGCTGGGGAGCGGGCAACATGCAAGCTGTGTCGGGCGGGGGAGTCTCGCCGCAGGAAATCGCGCGCTTCGACGCCTTGGCCGCCCGTTGGTGGGATCCGGCCGGGCCGATGCGGCCGCTGCACCGGATGAACCCGACGCGGCTCGACTGGATCGACAGCCGCATCGCGCCGGCCAGTCGGGTGCTTGACGTCGGCTGCGGCGGCGGGCTGGCGAGCGAAGCGCTGGCGCGTCGCGGCCATGCCGTGCTGGGTATCGACGCCGCCGGCGAGGCGATCGCCGTCGCCCGCGCCCATGCCCCGGAAACGGGGGTTTCGCTGGCCTATCGCCAGGCGACCGTCGCCGACCTGCTGGCGGAGGACGCCCGGTTCCCGGTGATCTGCGCTCTTGAGATCATCGAGCATGTGCCGGACCCGGCCGCCTTCCTGCAGGGGTTGGCCGGATTGCTGGAGCCCGGCGGAGCGTTGTTCCTGTCCACGCTCAACCGCACCGCCCGCAGCTTTCTCGCCGCCAAGCTGGCGGCCGAATACCTGCTGCGCTGGCTTCCCGTCGGCACCCACGACTGGCGCCGCTTCATCACCCCAGCCGAAATGGGCGCCCTGCTGCGCGGCGCCGGCCTGCGGGTGGCCGATATCACCGGACTGGTATTCGCTCCGCTCGCCCTACGCTGGCAGGCTGGACGCGACACCGGCGTGAACTACCTGCTGGAGGCGCGGGCGGCCTAGGAAAGCCATCGATCAGCGACAAACGCATGGCAGGACCGCGCCACATGCGTTACTCAGGGCCGATGGCCGGGCCACCGTCCGCTTCGCCCGCCTGGACCGTCCGTGTTGGAGAGGGGAACGCATGCACGCCGCGCTGACCGAGCCGACCCTGGCTTTCCCCATCCCCGAGCCGCCGCCCTTCGGCGTGACGCAGGAAGTGGCGCCCGGCGTGCTGTGGCTGCGCCTGCCGCTGCCGTTCCGCCTCGATCACATCAATGTTCACCTGATCGAGGACGGGGACGGTTGGGCGGTGCTCGACACCGGCATCGGCGATCCGCGCAGCCAGGAGATCTGGGAGGCGCTGCTGGCGGGACCGCTGCGCGGGCGGCGGTTGACCCGTCTGATCGTCACCCATTTCCATCCCGACCATGTCGGCCTGGCCGGCTGGCTGGCGCGCAACCACGACATCGAACTCTGGATGCCACGCCCCGAATACCTGTTCAGTCTGGCGCTGCAATACGCTCCGGCCGACCTCGGGGCCCGCAGCTGGCGCCCGTTCTACCGCCGCCACGGCCTCGACGAAGTGACCACCGAGCGGCTGCTGGAGCGCGGACATCTCTACCTCCGCGTCACCACCGGCGTGCCCAGTACCTACCGCCGGATCCAGCACGGCGATGCGCTCGACATCGGCGGCCGGCGCTTCGAGGTGCTGACCGGTGGCGGCCACGCCCTGGAGCAGGCCATGCTGTACTGCCCGCAGGACAAGCTGTTCTTCGCCGCCGACCAGGTGATCGCCAAGATCTCGCCGAATGTCAGCGTCACCGCCATGGAACCGGAGGCCAATGCGCTGGGCATCTACCTGCGCTCGTTGGCGCACCTGCGGCGGGCGATTCCGGCGGATGTGCTGGTGTTGCCCGGCCATGGCCTGCCGTTCGCGGGCCTGCACCTGCGCATCGACGAACTGATCGCCCACCACGCCGGCCGCTGCGCGCTCATTGCCGAGGCAAGCCGGCAAGGACCGCTGACGGCCGCCGAAATGGTGCCGCACGTGTTCGCGCGCTCGCTCGACGAGCACCAGACCGGCTTCGCGTTCGGCGAGATCCTGGCGCATGTGAACCACATGCTGACCCAGGGCGAACTGGTGACGGAGGAG
>CAIMEK010000596.1 GCA_903839965.1 uncultured Acetobacteraceae bacterium
CCACGAGCAACCTCGGATCGACCACGCCGATGGGCGCCCAGCTCGGCTGGTTGTTGCGCATGACGAACATGCTCACCCCGCCGCCGACGGGATCGCGGAACAGGATGTCGGAGGTGCCGTTGCCGAAGAAATCGCCGGTGCCGGCGACCTGCAGCGAAGGGTCGGCCATGCCGATGGCGGCCCATATCGGCAGGCCGTTGCGCATGACGAAGTCGCCGAGCCCGCCGCCGGCGGGATCGCGGAACAGGATGTCGGAGGTGCCGTCGCCATTGAAGTCGCTCCGCGCCCTCCCGGCCGGGTTGACGATCGACGCCACCGTGATGTCGATGCCCTCGGCGGGATCGCGGGTTGCCTGGAACGTCGTGCCGGCGGCGACGCCGCTCAGTTTGAAGGTCCAGGTGCCCACGCCGTCCGTGTAGGTCAGCGTCGAGGTCGCGGCGTTGAAGCTGGGTTGGTTGGTCGAGGCGGCGAGGGCGTTCGACATTTCGATGGTGTCGCCGGCCGCCATGCCCGCGATCGTCGGCCCCACCACCTGGGCCGCGGCGATGTTGAGCACGTTGTTGCCGGCGCCGAAGATGAAGCTGTCCGATCCGGCGACCGCGCCGCCGAGGCCGAGCCGCCCGCCATTCGCGAGGGTGACGCTGCCGCCCACGCCGTTGAACGTGCCGTCGCCGGAGAACCGGCCGCCGTCGATCGTCATCGCGCCGTTGTCGATGAAGGTGTTCGAGACGAACAAGGTGTCTCCGGCCGCGATGATCACCGCGCCGTTATTGGTCACGGTCCCGGCGAGGGCGATGGAGCTTGCATTGGAAAGGGCGAGGATCGTGCCGTTGTTGACGATGCCGCCGGCACCGAAGATGTAGCCGGGGCTGCCCAGCGCGAGCGTGCCGGCCGTCACGGTCAACAGCGAGCCGACGGAAAGGCCGGTATCGACCCGCAACGTGGCCGCCGCGTCGTTGAGCACCAGCGTGCCGACGGCGTCCGCGGCCGCGTCGGTCTGCACGGTGAAGCTGCCGGAACCGTTGATGAAGGCCGTATCGGCGCTGGTAGGTGGGCCGCCCGCCGGGGTCCAGTCAGCCGCGGTCCCCCACGCGCCGTTCACGCCCGTCCATGTATAGGTGGCCATTCGTTCCCCTGTTCCTTGTCTCGCAAGGTCTTGTTATGAGACAATACCTATCAGGGCTCCCCCATCAGCGTCAAATATGGCGCGGTGGCTGGACACGAACGTCAAAGAAAAGCGATTGATCGCGGATCGAACATCGATTCGATGTTTCCAGCCGGCTCAATGCTCCAGGGTGCCGCGCCCTGCTTTGGCGGCACTTGCGGCGCCCGGAAGTTCTTGTGGTCGATGCAGCGGCGCGGGGCGGCTCGCGGCGGATTGCGGGCCACGCGGTTGCGTCCCCGCGGCCCGCAACGGTCCGCTGGCGTGGAACCGGGTCAGCCCCGCTCCGCCAGCCCCCGCTCCGCCAGCCCCCGCCCGATCACCCGCGCGCCGAGCGCCAGCGACACCGATCCGGGATCGGCATGGCCCACGCTGCGCGCCGCCAGCGGACGCGCCCGGCCAAGCTTCGGCGTCATCGGCGCCGTCGCCTCGGCGGCGGCGGCGCTGGCCTCGGCCGCGGCGTTCCAGGCGGCGGCGAGCGGGGTGCCCCGATCCACCTCGGCCTGCAGCGTGGCCACGAACGGCGCCAGCGCATCGACCATCGTCTTGTCGCCCGGCCTGGCGCCGCCGAGCGCGGTGATCGCTTCCAGCGCCAGCCGCGCGCCCGCCGCCACCGCCGCCGCGCTGATCGTCGCACGGTCGCCCAACGCGCCGCCCCAGGCGCGCAGCGCGGCGCCCCACAGTGCCCCCGAGGTGCCGCCGGCCCGCACC
>CAIMEK010000597.1 GCA_903839965.1 uncultured Acetobacteraceae bacterium
CGTGAAGCCCTTGCTGCCGGCGTAACGCGGTCGCGGTCCTCCGACGACCCGGACGGGAGCGGTCCGTTGCGCCAGCGACGTGTAGGGCGGAACGGACCGCTCCCGCAGACTGAAGGAAAGGGATGACGACGATGCAGGAAAAAGCGATCCACGAGCCCGCCCGCTCCACGCCGGTCCGGGCGGAATACGACGTGCTGGTCGTCGGCGGCGGTCCCGCCGGCCTCACCTCCGCGCTCGCCGCCGCGGAGGGCGACCTGAAGGTCGGCCTCGTGGAAAGCCGCAGCTTCGTCGGCGGCAACATGACGATCGGCCTGCCCGTGCTCGGCTTCCTGGGTCAGAAGGGCAACCAGATCATCCATGGCCTGCCGCAGAAGTTCATCGATCGCCTGAAAGCGCGCGACGGCGCGAGCGAACATCGTCCCTGCCCGCTGCACATGGGTATCACCCTCGTCGAGCCGGAGGCGGTCAAGACGGTCGGGTTGGAGATGCTGACCGAGGCCGGCGTCGACGTGCTGTTCTATACGGCCTGCGCCGGCGTGGTGCTCGATGAGGCCGGCACCACGATCCGGGGCATCATCACGGAAAGCAAGTCGGGCCGCGAGGCGATCCTCGCCAAGGTCGTCATCGACTGCACCGGCGACGCCGACGTGGCGTACCGCGCCGGCGTGCCCACCGAAAAGGGCGACGAGCATGGCGGCATGCAGCCGCCCACGCTGATGTTCTGCCTTGCCGGCGTCGACACGGAAAAACTGCGCACGAGCATCGCCGACCAGTCGCGCACCTACCTCACCGACTTCATCCCCGCCGAATATTTCGGCCAGAACAAGCAGTTCATCGTCGTCGGGCTACGCGAGTTGATGGCCAGGGCGCGCGCCGAGCGCGGCCTCGACATCCCGAACGAGCGGACGATCATCATCACCGGCCTGCGCGAAGGCGAAGTGTGGATCAACATGACCCGCACCGCCGGGGTGGACGGCACCAGCGCAAAGAGCCTCACGCTGGGCGAGATCGTCGGGCGCCGGCAGATCGACGACATCTACATCTACCTGCGCGACTACGTGCCGGGTTTCGATAAATGCTATTTCACCAAGACCGCGCCATTCCTCGGCATCCGCGAAACGCGCCGCATCGTCGGCGATTACGTGATGACGCAGGAGGACGTGCTCTCTTGCCGGCACTTCGAGGATTCGATCGCCGTGGCCAGCTACCCCATCGACATCCATCGTCCCGGGGATGAGGGATGCACATTGATGTGGAGCGGCGACTGCTACGACATTCCCTATCGCTCCCTCGTGCCCCGCAAGATCGACCAGCTTCTCGTTGCCGGGCGCAGCATCTCCACCACGCACGAGGCGATGGGTGCGATCCGCGTGATGTCGACCTGCATGGCCATGGGCGAAGCCGCCGGCCGCGCCGCCACCCTGTCGGTGCGGGGCAATGCTTCGCCCAGGCACATCGATACGCGCCTGCTGCAGAAAGAACTCCGCGCGCACGGAGCCTATCTGCGGGACTTCCCCTTGCCCGACCCGGCTGACGCCGTGACACCGCGCCCCTGAGGTCGGGGCGCGCCGCCTACCAGATGAAGCGGATGCCTGCGTTGAAGGACTGGGCATTGCTGTTGGCGTTTACGGTGGTGCCGTAGCCGGCGAACATGGTGACCGGCCAGGTGGGCAGCCTGATATCGGCGCCGAGGCCGATGACCGCGGCGTCGCGCCCGATCGGGGCGCTGTTGACCGCGAAGCCGCTGCCGCCCAGGCCGACGAAGCTCGCCGACAGTCGTGCCGCGTTGTCGGCGAACTCGTGCGACCAGCCCAGCCGCCCCTTGGCGGTGATCTGCACCCCCTCGCCGAGCACGAAGGCCCGCTGCGCGCTGACGGCCAGCACGCTCTCGGCGCTGCCCAGCGTGGCGCCGCCGATGCGCTGCGCCAACGCCCCGCCGGGGCTCTCCCTCAGCCCGTTCAACCCGATGCTGAAGCCGCTGAAGCCAAGGTTCGGCTCGACCAGCCAGGAACCGAAATCGTGCTGCATGCCGACCCGCAGGCCGCCGCCGCCGGCCAGCCCGTTGCCGCTGCCCTGCGTCGCCGTGCCGAACAGCGGCAGGTTGCGACGCACATTTTCCTGCAGATACATCAGCCCCAGTTGCGCCTCGGCGAAGAACTTGCCGTGCTGCCATTGGCCGTAGGTGGCGAACTGCGCGGTGTTGTTGGTGGCCTGCCCGCCGCCATGCGACCAGGTCTGCCCGTACACCGTGCCGACCGCCACGCCGATGCGCCCCTCGCCTGCCACCGGCAGGTCGATGCCGGCCGCCGCGCCGCCCAGCCCCGCGGTGAAACCGGGTGAGCCGCCGCCCGCGCCGACGCTGTTGTAGCCGGCCAGTCCGCTGACCCAGATCGTGCTGCCGTTCGGCCCGGGCGCGCTGTTGGCGGCCTGCTCGGCGGCCAGGCCGCGCCGCGCCGCCAACTGCCCGCTGATCGCATTGGCCACCAGGTACCAGGAACCGCGCGCGGTGATCAGTTCGTCGGCGTAGATCGACGGCGCCAGCTCATCCAACCCCGCGCCGATGCTGCCGGCCGGCAGGCCGTAGAGCGGGCTGAACAGCGCCGACTGCGCGGCACTCATCGCTACGCCGGGCGCCGGACGGAGCGCATCCAGCGCCCCGCCGACGGCGCTCTCGCTGCGGCTCTGCGACAGGCCGGCGCTGCCGAGCTTGGCGTAGGACGCCGGCGTCGCCACCAGCGCAATGGCATTGGCGCCATACACCGTGTCGAACCGGGTGCCGGCGGCCAGGCCGCTACTCGGCTGGGTGAGCGCGGCGAAGCTGCCGGAGACGCCGCCGGCGGCGGTGAGGATCGGCGCGGCGCTCCCCAAAGCCGGGTTGGCACCGAGGCCGGTGACCACGACGGTGCCGCCGTTGAGCGTTGCCGTGCCGCCCACCTGGATCAGGTCGGCGCCGCCCGCCCCCACCTGCGCCTGGTAGGTGGCCCCGGCCGCGACGGTCAGGTTGCCGGCGACGCGGATGGTACCGATCGAGTTGCCCGGCGCGATGGTGGAGCCGGCCAGCAGGGCGAGCGAGCCGACGGTGCCGTTGCCGGCGAGCCGGCCGGCATTGGTGAAGGCGCCGGTGATGGTGGCGTTGTTGGTGAAACTGCCGCTGTTGGCGACGTCGCCGACGATGCTGCCGGTGTTGCTGGCGGTACCGGCGTTGCGCAGCGGGGTGTTCACCTCGATGAAGGTTCCGCCATTGGCCAGCGTGGCGCCGGCGGCGACGGCGTAGCCGCCGTTGCCGATGAAGGTGGCGCCGGGGGAGATCGCCAGGTTGCCGCCCAGCGTGCCGGTGACGGCGAGCGTGCCGCCCTGGACGGTGGTGCCGCCGGTGTAGGTGTTGTTGCCGGCGAGGATGAGGGTTCCGGAGCCTTGCAGGGTCAGTCCGCCGGGTCCGGAGATGGCGTTGCTCCAGACGTCGAAGGCGTTCAGCCAGCCGAGGGCTGCGTTCATGTTGACCGCGACGTCGCTGCGCAAGGCGCCGTAGCCGCTGGCGGCGGCATAGAGGTTGAGCCGCGCCCACCCGCTGCCGTTGTCGAGCGCGCCGCCCGAAGGCAATTCGGTGGTGTAGAGGATTTCGTTGAGCTGCACCGTGTTCAAGTAAGGGAACCGGGTGGCGATCAGGTACGAGGCATTTGTCGGCACCACCGGCGCCAGCGTGGTGTCGCCGACCGACGGCAGGCCGTAGGTGAGGAAATTGCCGTAGCTCGTCAGCGCCGCGGCGTAGGTGGCGGCAGTGGGAATGGTGCCGTTGGCGACACAGCCGGCGACGTTGCCGGCGCAGGCCGCCGCGTACGGCGAAGCGGCGCCACTGCCGAAAAACCCCCGCATGTCCGCGCTGAGCGAAACCAGATTGCCCTGGGTGAAGCTCGTGGCGGGATACAGCGGATTGTTGCCGGCGAGCATCTGCGCGACCACGTAGGTGGCCATGATCCGGCCGCCGATCACGTCGGTCGGGTAGTGAACGCCGTTCACGTTCAGATCGTAGGCGAAACCAGCCTGTCCCAGCATGAGTTGCTGGTAGTTGCCAGGCGCGAGGATGGCGAAGGCGAGCGCGTAGATGCTGGAGCCCAGCGTATGGCCGCTCGGGAAATCGCCCGTCGCGGAATTGCCCAGTTGCCAGTTGACCCCCGCCACGTTGGTTTGCTGGTACGCCGCGGCGAGAGCGGATGAGTTGGCGGCGGTAAAGGGGTTGCTGGCGATTGCGGCCGACACCTGATAGGGGGGCGGATTGCCAAGCGTGTCGGTCTGTCCCGGCAAATAGCCATAGGCATTGCCATAGATATCGGGCGTGCCGAAATAGGGCTTCATGGCGCTGAGCTGCGCGTAGCCGTTGATGTCCGTCACTGCGGTGTTGATGGACAGCGGCAGCTGCGATGTCGTCGTCGGCAGCCCTGCGGCATCGTAGTAGTAATTCGGATTGTTCGGGAACGCGCGGATCAGAAGATTGGCGGGGATGTACGCGGCAACCAGAATGGTCCCGGAAGCGATTTTTTGGGCCTGGGTCGCATTGAGATAGATACTCTCTTCCGTCAGAAGGTTCTGCTGGAGTGCAATGATTCCCGCCGGCGTGCTGGGCAGCGCCCTGAATGGCGCCAGCAGCGCTTCCTGGTCGGTGATCTGGCCGGCGGTGCAGGCCGCGTCACAACTCTGGGCAAATGCGGGGCCGGTTCCGCCCAGTGAGGCCAGCACCACCGCAAACGCAACAGCGAACGGCGACCGATCGACGAACGTCATGCAGAGTCTCCCGGCCATGGTGGCGGGATCGGAAACGGCAGCTGACAGCCTCCACCATGGCTTGAAGCCAAAATGCCATCGAGCCATTAAAAAATGCCTTCGACCCGTAAATGAATAGTGTAGAATTTTCGGTAGCCGTGTCAGGATGGATGTTCGTGCAACGCCCGGTTCAGAACGTTTGAAGCATAGTTCCTTCCGTTAGTTGCGCGGTCTATCGGGTGGTGGCCGATAGCAGATAAAATTCTTGTCGCCGGGAGGAACGGGTCGACCCCGGACGCCGCCCCCCCTCGCCACCGCACCTTGAGGCGCAGGCGATCAGGCGCCGTCCTGGCGGTCGCGGAGCGTCAAACGGTCAGGTGACTGCCCAGCAAAGTCCCAGCGAAGGCATCGGCGATCATCGGGCGGCCATACAGGTAGCCCTGGGCTTCCCAGCAGCCTTCCTGGATAAGCATATTGGCCTGCACCCTGGTTTCGACGCCCTCCGCAATGGTGGCGATCCCCATGGCCCGGCTCATTGCGATCACCGCTTTCACGATGGCCACGGCGCTCGGATCGCTGGCCATGTTCCTGATGAACTGGCGATCGATCTTGATCGTGTCGAAGCGGAACCTCTGCAGGGATTCAAGACTGGAGTAACCGGTTCCGAAATCGTCCATCGCCAGCCGCACGCCCATTGCGCGCAGCCCATCAAGTATGCGGAGCGTTTCCACGGTGTCGCTCAGCAGAATGCCTTCGGTGATCTCGAGTTGGAGGCGCGGGGCCGCCAACCCGGACTGTCGCAATGCTTCGACGACCGTGTCGGGAAAGTTCGACAACCGGAATTGCGCGGGCGAGACGTTGACGGCAATTCCGATATTCTCCGGCCAGCCCGCAGCCGTCCGGCACGCCTCCTGCAACACCCAGGCTCCGATGCTGCCGATCAATCCGGTTTCCTCGGCCAGTCCGATGAAACCGCCCGGCGGCATCAGGCCAAAACCGGGTCGATCCCAGCGCAGCAGAGCCTCCGCGCCGACGATGCGCTGCGCCTGCAATTCAACCTGTGGTTGGTAATGCAGAAAGAACTGAGAGTTGGCGATCGCGACGCGCAGGTCACTTTCCAGGGCACGCCGTTTCAGCAGCCATGCGTTCATTTCCGGCGCGAAGAAGCACCATTGGCCGCGTCCTTTCTCCTTCGCTCTGTACAAGGCCATATCGGCGTTACGCAGCAGTCTGGCACTTTCGATCTGTTGCTCACTCAACGCGATACCGATGCTGGCGCTGATTTGCGCCGGTTTGCCGTCCAGCTTCATCGGCAGTCGCATCATCTCGCACAAGCGCCGTGCCAGCACTTCCGCCTTCTCCATTCCCCCGGCATCCGGCTGGATCACGGCGAATTCGTCGCCGCCAAGTCGCGCCACCGTGTCGCCGTCGCGCAGGCATCCCTGCAATCGTTCAGAAATCATGCAAAGCAGCAGATCGCCGGCGGCATGCCCCAATGTGTCATTGATTTCCCTGAAATGATCCAGGTCGATGCAGAGCAGCGCGGCCGCCTGCCCGGTCCGCCGTGCCTGCGACAGCGCCTGGTCCAGTCGATCGGCGAACAGCGCCCGGTTGGGCAGGCCCGTCAGTACGTCGTGCGCCGACAGGTAGCTTGCTCTGTCGAGTGCATTGTTGAGCAGCCGCAACGGTACGATCCGCAGCACAAGGAAGATGAGGGCGGCGCCGAGCATCGAAGCCAACGCAATCGCCGCGGTCCACAGCAGCCCTCGGCGGAATGAACGCGATGCCTCGGCTTCTCCGAGCAGGCGGCCGCCATCCATGATGGGCGCACGCTGCGAAAACACCGGCCAGGCAAGCTCGGCGCCAGCGGAAGACTCGATCACCAGGCGCCCGGTCGCGTGATAGACCCGTCGCCTTTCCGGCACCGACATGGCGCCCTGGTCCGGATCCGGTGCCGAGATGCGGACCCCGTCGAATTCCCAGAAATTCGGGTTCTGCTGCGACATGATCGCGACCTGCGCCGCGTGCAGGCGGGCGCTGGTCTCCAGGGCACCCAACAGCCGATCACCCTCGGCCAGCATGTAGGTCACTGGCGGTGCAACCGCTATGAACAAGGCAGCCAACCCGGCCAGCACCGTCACCGTCCGCGTCACCGTCCGGTCGCGCTTGTCGGACGTCGGCCATCGGGTGATGAGCCCCCTGGCCCCGAGCAGGGTCCGCAATGGGTTCATGTGCACGACGGCTTCGGACATTCGGGTTCGGAGGGGACGGGCTCCATGCCTTATGCGCAATAACGCGGGCAGGTTGCACGCAAAATGTTACCGAACGGTCCCTTGTGCTTCCGCCTGTCGCCAAAGCGCGGCTTGTCCCACCAGATCCCCTGCAAGAAGCACGGCGGAGATAACGTCCTCTCCCTCCAGGCCACTGATTCGGAAAACTTGGATAATAACAATACATTGCCGCTCACAACGCAGAAAGTGCGACAACTGGCCGAGGCGCCCGCCGGGGCATATGGCCTGCTTGCCGTGGTGGTGGGTGTATCTAAATTGCCACACCGGTCGGAGTATCCTTCGACTCTTGCAACGCTTGTTGGCAGTCGCCGGTCGGAATTGCTACGCGCAACAGGATAGACGTTCGGTCGGCTGCCGCCTCCAGTCCCCCCCCGGGCGTGACCGACTTCCGGATGACCGAAGGTATGTTCGCCCGGCGAAAGCAGGTCCCTTCATCCGCCGCGCGGATCACGCGTCGTCTGTGTTTCACATTCGCGACGGTACTGGCGTTTGGCTCCCGGGCACGGTCCCAAC
>CAIMEK010000598.1 GCA_903839965.1 uncultured Acetobacteraceae bacterium
CGCTGCGCATCCTCGGCACCGTGGGCGAGCCGATCAACCCCGAGGCCTGGATCTGGTATCGGGAGGTGATCGGCCATAACCGCTGCCCGATCGTGGACACCTGGTGGCAGACCGAAACCGGCGGCATCCTGATCAGCCCGGTGCCCGGGGCGACCGGGTTGAAGCCCGGCTCGGCCACCCTGCCGTTGCCCGGCGTGCAGCCGGCGATCGTGGATGCCGACGGCAACGAGCTTACCGGCGCCGCCGAGGGCAACCTGTGCCTGAAGGCGCCGTGGCCGGGCATGATGCGCACCGTGTTCGGCGACCACGCCCGCTTCGTGCAGACCTATTTTTCCACCTTCAAGGGCAGCTACTTCACCGGCGACGGCGCCCGGCGCGACCAGGACGGCTACTACTGGATCACCGGCCGTGTCGACGACGTCATCAACGTGGCCGGCCACCGCATGGGCACGGCGGAAGTGGAGAGCGCGCTGGTGGCGCACCCCAAGGTGGCCGAGGCCGCCGTGGTGGGCTTCCCGCACGACAGCTTGGGCCAGGGCATTTACGCCTATGTGACGCTGTAGACCGGCGAGGAGCCGAGCGAGGAGCTGCGCCGCGAACTCGTCGCCTGGGTGCGCAAGGAAATCGGCCCGATCGCCGCGCCGGACGCCATCCAGTGGGCGCCCGGGCTGCCGAAGACGCGCAGCGGCAAGATCATGCGCCGCATCCTGCGCAAGATCGCCGCCAACGAGACCGAGGGCCTGGGCGACACGTCCACTCTTGCCGATCCGGCGGTGGTGACCGAACTGGTGGAGAACCGCGCGCGCTGAACGAGCCCGTGCCCGCCGCGCTGCTGGCGCAGCCCGCCGAGGCGCGTGCCATGCCGATCCATCGCCTGAGTGCCGTTGACGCCAGGCCGAGGTGTCAGCCGGCCGGGTGCAGGAACGTGGCCACGACATCCTCCGCGCCGTTCACCATGATCTGCACGCCGATGCACAGCAGCAGAAAGGCCGTGAGCCGGGTGATGACGCGCCGGCCGGTCTCGCCCACCAGTGCGACGATCCGCTGCGCCGAGCGATAGGCCACCCATACGCAGAGCGCGACCGCTACCGCCGCCCCCGAAACCCCGAGGAAGAAGTCGAACAGCCCCAACCCGCTGGACGGACGCTCGGCGCCCAGCGCGATGGCCACCGAAATGGTCCCCGGCCCGGCGGTGAACGGGATGGTGAGGGGGAAGAACGCGATATCTCCCACGTCGCCGGTGCGCGATCCGGCCTGCTCGGTCTTGCGGGCCTCGTTCCGCTCCGGCGCGTTCAGCAGGTCCCAGGCGCGCAGCGCCACCACCGCCCCGCCGCCGAGGCGCAGCGCACCCAGCGAAATGCCGAAGAAATTCAGCACATAGGCGCCGCCCCACAGCGCCACCAGCATGACCAGCAGCGAGTAGAATCCCACCTGATCAGCCAGCCGCGCCCGTTCGGCCGCGGTGAACCCGGGTGTCACCTCGTTGAAGATGAACGCGCTCCCGGGCGGGTTGACGATCGAGAACAGCGCCGGGAACGCCAACAGGAAAGCCGCGGCGGCGCTCATGCCGGGCATGCCTAGTTCCGGCCGGCCGTGTCGCTGGCGTTGAGCTGCAGGTATTTCTGCAGGAAGCGGTACTGCTCGTCGTCGATCGACAGGTTCTGCTTCATGGAATTCATCGTGCCGACCCACTGGTTGGCCAACTGGTTGGCGGGCGGTGGCGGCGAATGGCAGGTGCCGCAGGAGTCGGCGAACAGTTCGCCGCCATAGGCCAGCAGCGGCGCACGGTCCGCGATCAGCGCCGCGCGCGTGGTCCACAGCGTCACCGTGGCGCGGTGCCAGACGATCTGGGTGTCGGGGTCGGTTTCGGTGGCGAGCTGCTCCACCTTCGCCACCGCATCGCCGCCGAGCGCCGCGTTCAGGATGCGCTGGCCCCTGAAGGCGTAGAACGCCCGCTCGGCGCCCTCCTGCTGCCAGCCTTCGAGGCGCACCTTCAGCCACTCGCCCTGGCGTTCCAGCACGCGCACCGGCGAAATGGCGAGCAGGCGCGCATCGCCGTTGCCTTCCGGCTGGCCGGCGGGCCGTTCGATGAACATCGGCTTGGTGGCGAGGGAATACAGCGTGTCGGCCTTGGCGCCCTGTTGCGCGGCCAGCGCCACCAGGTCGTTGAACGCCTGCTGGATGCCCTGCGCCATGTCCGGCATGTGGTGGGCGATGCCCTTGTGGCAGGAGATGCAGGTATCGCCGCTCTGCGACGCCGGCTGCATCTTCTCCACCGCCGCGGGACGCTGCTTGTGGAAATCCATCGCCTCCCAGGAGTGGCAGCCGCGGCATTCCGCCGAATCGCTGGCTTGCAGGCGGGCCCAGACCTGCTTGGCCATGCGCAGCCGCTGCGCCTCGAACTTCTCCGGCGTGTCGATGGTGCCGAGCAAGTGCTGCAGCAGGTCGTTGGTGGCGCGGACCTTGTCGATCAGCAGGGGCACCAGGCCCCGCGGCCCGTGGCAGTCGATGCACACCGCGCGTACGCCGGACGCGTTCTGGTAGTGGATGGACTTGCTGTATTCGGCGAACGAGGTCGCCTTCATCTCGTGGCAGGAAATGCAGAATTCCAGCCGGTCGGTGTACACCACGGCGCCGTAAAGACCGGCGCACAGCAGGACGCCGATCAGCACGCCCCCGGCGGCCGTCATCGCCCCGATGATCCAGGCGCGCCTGCTGATCCCCCCGACCCCCCATCGCATGCGCAGTCCTCCTCGCGGCGCGCCATTTGCCCCGGTGCTGGGGCCGGAAGAAATGACCTGGATCAAACCCCCGGCAATCAAGCCGAACGCCGCATGGCCCGCACCGAGTGCCCGGCTCGACGCGAATCTACCGGAGCAGATGCTCGCGCAGCATGGCGAGCACCGCGGCCGCGGGCGGTGTGCTGCAGAGCGTGGCGACGTCGCGGCCCAGCCGCCGGCGCCAGTTCGGCCGTTCGCGGTCGGTGCCGGGCAGGTTGACGCCGACCACCTCGCCGGCGAGGTCATCGGCCTGCACCAGCACCAGCCGGCACGGCGTGCGCGCCAGCAGCGCGTGCACCGCCAGCAGCAGGTCGTCCTCCGGCAGGCCCTCGGCGCGCAGCAGGGCCAGCAGCCGGTCCTTCTCGTCCGCCCGCCCACGGCGCTCGGCCTCCAGGAGCTCGCCGCCCAGCAGGCCAAGGGCGGCGCGCTCCTCGATGTCCGCGCCCTGCCACCAGCCGGCGACGGTGGCGATGTCGTGGGTCGCCGCGCAGGCCACCGCATTGACCGGATAGCGTGCCGGCGGGCGCAGGTCGTCGCCGTCATGGGCGAAACGCAGCACCTGGTAGGACAGCACGTCGCGCCCGGCGAGCGCGGCGCGGATGCCGTCGGGCACGGTGCCCAGGTCCTCGCCCACCACCAGGCAGCGCGCCCGCACGCTCTCCAGCGCGACCTGCCCGAGCAGGTCGTCGAGCGGATAGGCGAGGTAAGTGCCGTCCTGCCCGCGCCCCCCCTCGGGCACCACGAACAGCCGCGCCAGGCCCATAACGTGGTCGATGCGCAACGCCCCGGCGTGGCGCATGTTGGCCCGCAGCAGCGCGGCGAACGGCGCGTATCCGGCTGCCCGCATGGCGCGGGGCGCGGGCGGCGGCAGGTTCCAGACCTGTCCGTCCGGCCCCAGCGGATCGGGCGGGGCGCCGACGGATACCCCGTGCATAAGCGCGCGTCCGGCCGCCCAGGACTCCGCCCCGTCCGGGGCCGCGCCGACCGCGAGGTCGCGGTAGAGGCCGATCGCCATGCCGCCGGCCGCCGCCGCGGCGGCCGCCAGTTGCCGGTCGGCGACCCATTGCAGGAACAACGCGAAGCGCACCCGTTCGGGCGGCGCGGCGGCGGCGACGGCTGGGTTCGAGGCATCGCGCAGGGCCGCCGGCCACTCCCGCCAGTCCGCGGTCGGCTGCGTGGCGGCGATTGCCTCGAAGCGGGCAAAGCCGAGCAGCGCCTCGCCGCCTTCGGCAACGAAGCGCTCGAAGTCCGGGTCGGGGCGGAATGCCGCGAAGGCCGCCTCAAGCACGCCGCACTTGGCCTGCCACACCGCCGGATAGTCCACCAGCCCCCGCGTCGCGAGGGCATCGAAGCGGGGCGCCGCCCGCGCCAACGCGGCTCGCACCCCCGGCGCATCCAGCGGCAACGGGGACGCCGCCACGTCGATATGCAGCGCATCGAGGAAGCGCCGGTCGGATGGCTGATAGGGGCTGGCGCGGTCGCGGTCGCACGGAAACAGGGCGTGCAGCGGGTTGAGGCCGAGCGCCCCCGCCCCGGCCACGCCCGCCGCCCGCACCAGTTCGGCCAGAGCGGTCAGGTCGCCGATGCCCTGGTCGCCCTGGGCCCGCCGCAACGAATAGAGTTGCGCGGCGATGCTCCAGGCGCGCCCGCCGGCACGCAGGCCGGTCGGAAGGTGGCAGCACGGCGGCGCCACCGTCACCAGGCAGGCCGGTTCGGCATCGTCCACCCCCAGCCGGTAGCGCCCGGCCGGCAACGGTGGCACCGCGATGCGCCGCATCGGCAGCGTGCGCCCGTCCGGCGTCGCCACCGGCTCGACGACGCCCGCCCCGGCGGCGACGTCGAACAGGGTGCGGCCGCCGTGCTCGTGCACGAGCGCCAGGCGCAGCGCGCCTTCGGCCAGCGCCGGACCCAGGCGCAGCACGCCGCCCTCGCCGGCGCGCATCACCAGGGCCGGCGGCACGGGCGCGGCGGCCTCTTCCGACAGGCGCGCCAAGCCGTCCAAAGCCTCGGCCGCGGTGTCGGCCGGCAGATGCATCGCCCGCAACAGCGCGCGTCTGGTGTCGTCGCCGGTCGCATAATGCCGGCCCGCGATGTCCCACCAGCCCGGCGCGATGCCTGCCGCCGCCGCCAGCCGCGCGAGCGCCCCGCCCGCATCGGCACGGCCGCGCCGCCGATCCGGCACTTCGCGCAGCAGCACCACGGCACGCGGCGCGACCGGCAATGGGTAGATC
>CAIMEK010000599.1 GCA_903839965.1 uncultured Acetobacteraceae bacterium
CGCCCTGCTGGCGCGGCGCGGCCGCTTCGCCGAACTGGTCGCGACGCAGCTCGCCGCCGCACCGGTTGCGCCAGCCGTACAATGACGCCCGCGGGCCGGGATGGTGCAGCGCACGGCTGAATTTTGCATTTGCGCTCCCATATGGGGCAGCATGCCATCAACAGGCCGGGATGTGGGGCGGGGGGAAACCGCAATGTCCGGCTGTGCCGGCGGAAACGTCGGCCGCTTTCGGCCCTTCCCCTCGCAGTCCTTGGAAGGACCCAAGCCATGACGGTTGCCGCGATCCTGAAGCACAAGGGCCACGACGTCGCCACCGTGGAACCCACCCAAACGGTCGAGAAGGTTGTTCAGGTGCTCGAGGCCCGCCGCATCGGCGCGGTGGTGGTGTGCGACCCGGCCGAACAGATGCTCGGCATTCTCAGTGAGCGCGATATCGTGCACGCGCTGGCCGCCAACGGGGTGCGTGCGCTGGAAATGACGGCGGGCCAGTTGATGACGCGCGCATTGAAGACGGCGTCGCCCCGCACCACGGTGGCCGAGGCGATGACCATGATGACGGCCGGCCGCTTCCGCCACCTGCCGGTGGTCGAGCACGGCGCGCTGGTGGGCCTGGTCAGCATCGGCGACGTGGTGAAGGCGCGCATCATGCAGCAGGAAACCGAGGTCGACGGGCTGCGCGCCTACGTGTCGGGCGCGGCCTGAGGCAGGCGATCGCGGCTGGGGGGCCGTTCGGGCGATTCGCGGCGGTAACATCTGAGTCAGCGGCGCGGACCGGGTGGTCGCCCGGGCCCGCCGGGACTAAGAGGTGGCCGGTATTTCACGCCTCCGAGGGGGGACGTTTCGCATGCCGTCACCGATCAAGCTCGCGCGCCCGGCCTGGGTCGAGGAATTCGTCGGCTTCATCGTCAAGGGCAACGTGGTCGACCTCGCGGTCGGCATCATCATCGGCGCCGCCTTCACCACCATCGTCGGCAGCCTGGTGAAGGACATTTTCAACCCGCTGTTCGGCCTGCTGATCGGCGGCATCGACTTCAGCAACATCTTCATCACGCTGAAGGGCCCCGCGCAGCCGACGCTGGATGCGGCCCGCGCGGCCGGCGCGGTGACGCTGAATGTCGGGGTGTTCCTCAATGCCGTCATCCAGTTCCTCATCGTCGGCTTCGCGGTGTTCTGGCTGGTGAAGGGGCTGACCGGGCTGAACATGGCCGGCCGCGCCGCCGGGCCAACGAAAACCGAAGTGTTGCTGGAGGAGATCCGCGACCTGCTGGCGGCGCGGAAATAGCCGGCCGCCGCCGCCCGCATGACCGACGCCTCCCCGTTGCGCCACAAGCTCACCCGCGAGTTCCTGCTGGGCGCGGGTTTCGCCGAGATGATCCGCAAGGCGATGCCGACCGCGCTGATCCTGAGCGACGCGGAGCGCGCCGCCTCGCTGCGCGCCGTGCTCGACGCCAGGGGCGAGCACGGCGACGGACTGTGGCTGTTCGCCTATGGCTCGCTGATCTGGAACCCGACCTTCCACTATTGCGCGCGCATGGTGGCGCGCATCGAGGGCTGGCACCGTGCCTTCTGCCTGGCCGCGCGCGGCGGGCGGGGCACGCCGGACAGCCCGGCCCTGCTGCTCGGCCTGATGCCGGGCGGCACCTGCACGGGCGCCGCCTTCCGCATCGCCGAGGACGCGCTGGAGCACGAACTCGACCTGGTGTGGCGGCGCGAGATGGTCACCGGCGCTTACATTCCGCAATGGGTGCCGATGGTGGACGCGCAGGGGCATCCGTTCGGCCAGGCGATCGGCTTCGCCATCAACCCCGACGCGCCGACCTACGCCGGCGTGCTGGCGGAGGAGGAGATCGTGCGGCGGATTGCCGCCGCGCGCGGGCCGATGGGAAGCTGCGCCGAATACCTGTTCAACACGCGCGATGGGCTGCACGGGCTGGGCATCGCCGACCCGTTCATCGACGAAATCGCCCGCCGCGTCGAAGCCATCCTGATTTCACCCAACGCCAACGTTTCGATCTGCTAGTGTCCCCCGGCCTTGCCGAGGGGAATCGTCATGCCGCGCCGCCTGTTCTGCCTGTTGCTCTTCGTGTTTGCCCTTGCCATGCCGGTGAGCGGGCGCGCCGACGACTTCCAGTTGCCCGGGCTCGATCGCGACAGCGATGCGTGGAGCGCCATGCTGCTGAAGCGCGTGCCCGCCGGCGGCAGCCCGCAGGCCCGCCGCGCCGCCGAGCAGCAGGCCGCGGCGGCGCTGCAGAAGAAGGATTACACCGCCCTCATCGCCGCCCTTGAGCAGCGCGTGGCGCTCGGCGAGGCCGGCGTCGCGCATTTCCAGTCCCTCGCCGAGGCCTACCTGCGCCGCACCCCGCCCGATCCCGCCAAGGCCCTGCTGGCGGCCTGGCAGGCGTTCTCGCGCGCCGACGCGGGGACGGCCGAGGTGCCCTCGCTGCTCGTCATGGCCGACGCCCTGCGCGCGCTGGACCGCAACGCCCAGGCCGTGCAGGCGCTGGAGGCGGTGATCGAGCGCGCGCCCAACGAACCGCTGTACAAGCGCCTGCTGGCCGACGCCCAGCGCGCCACCGGCCTGCTGGTGCGCCGCGTGCGCGGCGAGGCCGAGGCCGACCCGCCGCGCGCCTGCATCGATTTCACCGTCGCCCCGGTGCGCCGCCCCGACTTCAACGCCGCCGACTGGGTGCGACTCGACCCGCCGGTGCCCGGCGCCGCGGTCACTCGCGAGGGCGACCAGATCTGCGTCTCCTCGCTGCCCTCGGGCGCCACCACGAAAATCGTCCTGCGCGCCGGCCTACCGGGCGAGCAGGGGCTGACGCTGACCAAGGAGACCGTGCTGGCGGTCGCGCTGGCCAACCGCCAGCCGCGCATCGGCTTCGATTCGCGGATGTTCGTGCTGCCGCGCGGGCAGGCCCCGGCGGTCGGGATCAGCACCGTGAACTTGTCGGCGGTGGCGCTGAAGCTGCTGCGGCTGACCGAACGCAACATCCCCGCGCTGCTGCGCGAAGCCAAGCTGGGCGAGCCGGTGACCACCTGGACCGCCAACTGGATCGCTTCCAATGCCGGCCGCGTGGTGTGGGAAGGCAGCGCCGACATTCCGAAATGGGAGCCCAACCGCACCGCCCGCACCGCCCTGCCGCTGCCCGACGCGCTGCGCAACGCCGGCCCCGGCCTGTACGCCCTGGTGGCGACCCCGGGCGACGGCACCCGCGAATACGGCGCCGGCGCGGTGCAGATGGTGCTGCGCACTGACCTCGCGCCGACCGTGTGGCGCGGCTCGGACGGGCTGACCGTGCAGGTGCGCGCCTATTCCGACGCCCAGCCGCGCGGCGGCGTGCGGCTCGACCTGCTGGCGCGCAACAACGACATCCTCGGCCAGGCCACCACCGATGCCGCCGGCGTGGCGCGCTTCGCCGCCCCGCTGCTGCGCGGCGAGGGTCCGCTGGCGCCGGCGGCGCTGCATGCGTTCGGCGCCGACGAGGATTTCGCCGCGCTGGACCTGACCACCGCTGCGTTCGACCTCGCCGATCGCGGGGTGGCGGGCATGCCGCAGCCCGGGCCGCTCGATTCCTACGTGTGGCTCGACCGCGGCATCTACCGCCCGGGCGAGACCGTGCAGGTGATGGCGCTGCTGCGCGACAATGCCGGCGCGCCGGCAGATATCGCCGCCCGGATCACCGTGAAGCGGCCGAACGGGCAGGTGTTCCTGCAGGCCTCGCCGGCACGGCAGGCCGACGCCGCGCTGCATTTACCGGTGGTGCTGACTCCCGGCGCGCCGGCGGGAACCTGGACGGTCGAAGTGCAGGCCGATCCGAAGGCGCCGCCGATCGGGCGGGCCGAGTTCCGCGTCGATGCCTTCATCCCCGACCGCATGGCGGTCGAGCCCGGCCCGGCGCCGGCGGTGATCATCCCCGGCCAGCCCGCCGTGCTGGCGGTGGCCGCCCGGTTCCTCTACGGCGCCCCGGCGGCCAACCTCAGCGGCAAGGCGTCGCTGCGCCTGGTGGTGGACCCGGCGCCGTTCCCGGCGCTGGCGGGCTACCGCATCGGCCTGGCCGGCGAGGCCTACGCGCCGGACTCGCGCGACCTCGAACTGCCCGACACCGACGCGCAGGGGCAGACCCGGCTCGCCATTCTGGTGCCGCGCGCGCCCGACACCACCCAGCCGCTGAAGGCGGCGATCGACATCACCATCGACGATCCCTCCGGCCATGGCAGCCGGGCCGCCCTCGAGATTCCGCTGCGCTCGGCCTATCCGCTGATCGGCATCAAGCCGGCCTTCCCGGACGACGCCATCGACGCCGGCGCGGAGGCCGCGTTCGACATCGCCGCGGTGCGCCCGGACGGGACGCGCACGGCGCTGAAGGCCAAGCTGCGCCTGGTGCGCGAGCGGCCGGACTGGCGGCTGGTGATGCGCGGCAGCCTGGCCCGCTACGAGACGGTCTGGCGCGACGAGCCGCTGGAAACCTCGCAGGTCGATATTCCGGCGGGCGCGCCGCTGCGGGTGGCGAAGAAGCTGGATTTCGGCCGCTACCGCCTCGAGGTGGCGCAGGACGGCGGCATGGCGGCCACCTCCTACCGCTTCCGCTCGGGCTGGGCGAGTTCGGACAGCCCCGACGTGCCCGACCGGGTGGACGTGTCGGCCGACCGGCGTAGCGTGCCGGCGGGCGAGTCGGTCAGCATCCACATCGCCGCGCCCTTCGCGGGGCAGGCCACGGTGCTGGTGCTGAGCGACCGCGTGCACAGCATCCGCACGCTCGGCGTTGCCGCCGAGGGCGCCAACCTGTCGGTGCCGGTCGAAGCCACCTGGGGCCCCGGCGCCTACGTGGCGGTGCACGTGTTCCGCCCCGGCGGCGACGGCAAGCGCCCCGACCGCGCCATCGGCCTGACCTGGGTGGGCGTCAACCCGGCGGCGCGGACGCTGGCGGTGGCGGTGGCGGCGCCGGAGCGCGTGCCGCCGCGCGCCCGTACCGCGATTCCGGTGCGCACCGCGCCGGGCGCCTGGGTGAGCCTGGCGGCGGTGGACGAGGGCATCCTGCGCCTCACCCGCTTCGTCTCGCCCGATCCGGCGGCGCATTTCCTCGGTCGCCGCACGCTCGGCATCGACATCCGCGACGACTGGGGGCGGCTGATCGCGCCACCGGACGGCGAGGCCACGCTGCTGCGCCAGGGTGGCGACGAGGGCAGTTTTGTCCTGCCCGATATCCCGTTGCGCACGGTGACGCTGTTCACCCCGCCGGTGCAGGCCGGGGCCGACGGGGTGGCCTCCATTGCGCTCGACATGCCCGACTTCAACGGCCAGGTCCGGCTGATGGCGGTGTCCTGGCAGGGCAGCCGGATCGGCGCGGCGAGTGCCGACGTGATCGTGCGCGATCCGCTGGTGGCCGAGGCGCTGCTGCCCCGCTTCCTCGCCCCGGGCGACGAGGCGCGGCTGGCGGTGCTGCTGCACAACCTCGACCTGCCCGCCGGCGAGGCGGCGGCGAAGATCAGCGTGCAGGGGCCGCTGGAAGTGAGCGGGCCGGCACGGCTGGCGGTCAACCTGGCCGCCGGCGCGCAGGCGGTGCCGGCGACGCTGCTGCGCGCCACCGGCGCCGGGCGCGGCGTGATCCGGCTGGAGGCGAGCGGGCCGGGCGGGTTCTCCGTGGCCCACGAATACGCCCTCACCATCCGCCCGGCGCGCGGCACGGCCTCGGTGATGGCGGGCGGCGAACTGGCGGCGGGCGCCGAGGTGGCACTGGCGCCGGCGTTCGGCCGCTTCCTGGCGGGAACCACGCGCGCGGCGGCCAATTTCGGCGCGCCGGTGCGCTACGACGCGACCGCCCTGGTGCAGGCCCTGGCGGACTATCCGTGGTCCTGCCTGGAACAGGCGACCAGCCGCGGCCTGCCGCTCGCGGTGCTGCCGGATGGCCCGCTGGCCGGGCCGGACCGGGCCGGGCGGCTGCAGGGCTCGGTGGCCTCCGTGCTCGACCGCCAGCGCTTCGACGGCGCGTTCGCGCTGTGGACCGCCAGCGGCGAGGCCGAGCCCTGGCTGACCCCCTACGCCATGGAATTCCTGCTGCGCGCACGCGCGGCCGGCGCCGCGGTGCCGGAGGCGGCGATCGCCGACGGGCTGAAGGCGCTGGTGGAAGCCACCGAGGAGAACGAGGAGGAAACCCCGGTCGCGTTCGCGGCGCGGGCCTATCGTCTCTACGTGCTGGCCTATGCCGGCCAGGGCCGGCCCGGTTCGGCCCGCGTGCTGGCCCAGCAGATGGACAAACTGCCGACGCCGCTGGCCAAGGCCCAGCTTGGCGCGGCCCTGGCGCTGGCGCACGACACGCCGCGCGCCGAGGCCGCTTTCGCCGCCGCGCTCGCCGCGCCGGCCCGACGCTGGTGGTCGGACGACTACGGCACCGCGCTGCGCGACCAGGCGGCCATCGCCGTGCTGCTGAAGGAGAGCGGCCTGCTGCCGCAACGCCTGCTCGCCTTCGCCGCCGGCCTGCCGGGCGCCGACCTGCAGGCCGCCAATCTCAGCACCCAGGAGCAGGCCTGGACGGCCGCCGCCGCCGGGGTGCTGGGTCGCGACGGAAGGCCGGCCCGCATATCGCTCGACGGGCGCGAACTGCCGGCGGCCCCGGTGGTGACGGTGGCGCTCGACGGCCCGGCGACCGCCCGCAACCTGGGCGACCGGCCGGTGTGGCAGAGCCTGTCGGTGAGCGGCATCCCGGCCGAGGCGCCGCCGGCGGCGCGCAACCTGATGCGGGTGCAGCGCCGCTTCTTCAACCTCGATGGCTCCCCGCTCGACCTCGACAAGCTGAAGCAGAACACCGTGTTCGTGCTGCTGCTGGAGGGTCGGGCGGAAGACGGGCAGGGGCATCGGGCGCTGCTGATGCAGGGTCTGCCGGCGGGCTGGGAAGTGGCTGGCCGCTTCGCCGAAGGGGCGGCGGCGGGAATGCCCTGGCTCGGCGAATTGTCCGCCACCGAGACGCAGATTGCCGCCGATGACCGTTTCGCGGTGGTGGTTGCACTCGCGGCGGACAAGTCGGCGCTGCGCGTCGCCGTGCGGCTGCGCGCGGTAACGCCGGGCAGCTTCGAACTGCCGGGGGCGGAGTTGTCGGACATGTACCGCCCGCCGATCTTCGCCCGGCAGGCGGCGGGGCGGATTGTGGTGCGGGCGCCTGAGTGAGCCGCGACCCCTCCCCCCGCCCACAAGGGGAGGGGGAGAAGGACCTAAGCCCCCTCCTCTTGTGGGAGGGGGTTGGGGGAGGGGGCGCGTCTTCACCAGCCTGCTAGCCCTCGTCCTCCTCGTCTTCGCCCTCGACCGCGCCTTCCCCCCCGAGCTTTCCCGCCTCGCAACCCTCGGCACCGAAGTGGTCGACCGCACCGGCCGCATCGTCGCCCTGCTGCCGGCACCTGGCGGCGTCTGGCGCTTCCGCACCACCGCCGACGACGTCGCCCCCGACCTGCTCGACACCCTCATCGGCATCGAGGATCGCCACTTCTGGCACCACCCCGGAGTGAACCCGCTGTCGCTGGCGCGCGCCGCGCTGCAGGACCTGCGCGCCGGCCATATCGTGTCCGGTGGGTCCACCCTTACCATGCAGGCCGCCCGCCTGCTGGAGCCGCGCCCGCGCACGCTGCGCTCCAAACTGATCGAAATCGCCCGCGCCGTGCAGCTTGAGGCGCATTTTTCCAAACGCGACATCCTCGGCATCTGGCTCACCCTGGCGCCGATGGGCGGCAACCTGGAAGGCGTGCGCGCCGGAGCGCTGGCCTGGTTCGCCACCCCGCCCGGCGCGCTCGAGCCGGCCCAGTCCGCCCTGCTCGTCGCCATCCCGCGCCGCCCGGAGGCGCTGCGCCCGGACCGCCACCCCGACCGCGCCCGTGCGGTGCGCGACCGCATCCTGGCGGCGACCGGCGGTGCGGCGACCACCGCCATCCCCTTCGCCCGCCTGCCCCTGCCGCGCCACGCCCGCCAGGCCGTCGCCGCCCTGCCGCCGGCGCCGCGCATCGCCACCACGCTCGACCTGCCGCTGCAGATCGCGCTGGAGCGCCTGGCCGCGGACCGCACCGAAACCCTGCCCGAACGCGCCTCGCTCGCCCTGCTGGTCGCCGACGCGCCGTCGCGCGACATCCGCGCGCTTGCCTCCGGCGGCAACGGAGCCGGCGAGGGCAGGGGCGGCGCCCTCGATCTCACCCGCGCGCTGCGCTCGCCCGGCTCGGCGATGAAGCCGTTCATCTACGCGCTCGCCTTCCAGGACGGCATCGCCGGACCCGATACCGTGCTGAGCGACCTGCCCCGCCGCTTCGGGGCCTATGCGCCGGAAAACTTCGACCGCGGGTTCGCCGGCAGCGTCACCGCGGCCGAGGCCCTGCGCCGCTCGCTGAACCTGCCGGCGGTCGCGCTGCTGGACCGGGTCGGCCCGCTGCGCTTTGTCGCAACCCTCAAGGCCGCCGGCGTGCCGCTCCGCCTGCCCGACGGCGCGGACGCCTCGCTGCCGCTGGCCCTCGGCGGCGCCGGCATCACCCTGCGCCAGGCCGCCGCGCTCTACGCCGCGCTCGCCACCGACGGCAACGCCACGCCGCTGCGCCTGCGCGACACCGACCCCGTCGACCCGCGTCCCTTCCTGCAGCCGCGCGCCGCCGCCACCATCGCCGGCGTGCTCACCCAGCGCCTGCCCGACCGCGGCTCCCCCGGCATTGCCTGGAAGACCGGCACGAGTTGGGGCGGACGCGACGCCTGGGCCCTCGGCTTCGACCGCACCCACGTGGTCGGCGTCTGGATCGGCCGCCCCGACGGCACCCCGCTGCCCGGCGCCACCGGCCGTGGCCTCGCCGTGCCGCTGCTGGCCCGCGTGTTCGACCTGCTGCCGCCCAACCCCCGCGACCCGCCGCCGCCCCCTCGCCTGGAGCGCCAACCGACCCCCCAACAGGCCGACGCCCTCCGCCTGCTGTTCCCACCCTCCCAGGCCGTGCTGAGCAACGACGGGCCGGTGACCCTGCGCGCCATGGGCGGCCACCGCCCCCTCAGCTTTCTGGTCGACGGCGCCCCCCTGCCCACCGACCCCGCCCGCCGCGAAGCCGCCTGGACCCCAAACGGCCCAGGCTTCTACCGCCTCACCGTGCTGGACGCCGACGGCGCCGCGGCACACGCGGGAGTCAGGGTGAAGTAAGGCAAGGCCAGGGCTCCGCCCCATAGGCGCGGAGATAAAAGAAATATCCTTTCTTGTCAGTTGGTTGGATTTCCCGACACGTCCCAGGACGGATGGCTGGCCCCGATGGGCCGAACTCCGGCCCAACTTTCCATATCCCAAGCC
>CAIMEK010000600.1 GCA_903839965.1 uncultured Acetobacteraceae bacterium
CCGCCAGCGCACTTTCCAGCGCGAGGACAGTTTCACGCAGCCACAGGCAGAAATCGGTTGCCACCTGGTCGTTGCGGCTGCGCCCGGTGTGCAGCTTGCCGGCGACCTCCGCGCCGATGCGCTGCGCCAGCGCGTCCTGGATGACGAAGAACAGGTCCTCGAATTCGCCGGTATAGGTCAGCGCCGCCGGGTCGAGCTCCGCCGCGATGGCGGCCAGCCCGCGCAGGATCGCGCCAGCCTCGGCACGGCTCAGCCAGTGGCGCTCGTGCAGCATCACCGCGTGCGCGCGGTCGATCGCCAGCATGGGCAGGAAGTGGTGTCGCTTCACCGTGTCGAACAGCGGCGCCAGCACGGTCTGCTTGTAGGCGGGCGCCGGAAACCTGTCGTTCTCGCCCATCCTCAGCCTTTCAGCCCGGTCAGCATGATGCCGTCGATGATGTATTTCTGCAGCAACAGGAACACCGCGAGCACCGGCGCGGTGGCCACCGACGCGCCGGTCATCACCATTTCCCATTGCGTCTGCTGCTCGCCCGAGAAGGCGGCGAGCCCGACCGGCACGGTGTAGAGGTTCTTGCTGCTGGTGACGATGAGCGGCCACAGGAAGGCCGTCCAGTTGCCGAGGAAGACGAAGATCGCCAGCGCCGACAGCGCCGGGGTGACCAGTGGCAGCGCCACTTCCCACCAGATCTGCGCCTCGTTCAGCCCGTCCAGCCGGGCCGCGGCGATCAGATCGTCCGGCACGGAGGAGAAGAACTGGCGCATCAGGAACACGCCGAAGCCGGTCATCAGTCCGGGGAAGATGATGCCCCAGTAGGTGTCGAGCCAGCCCATCGACCTGGCCATCGAATACCAGGGGATGACCAGCATCTCGGTGGGGATCATCATGGTCGACAGGATGGCGACGAACACCACGCCGCGGCCGCGGAACGCGAATTTCGCCAATGTGTAGCCGACCAGGCTGTCGAAGAAGAGGACGGAGGCGGTGGTCAGCAGCGACGTGACCAGGGAGTTGACGAACCAGCGGCCGAACTCGGTGGTGCGGAACAGCTCGCGATAGTTGTCGAAGCTGGGCGAGCGCGGCAGGAAGGTCAGGTCGTAGACCTCGCTGCCCTCCTTGAGGGAAGTGGAGAACATGGTGACGAACGGCATCACCATGACGATGCCGCCCATCAGCAGGCAGGTCCACACGACGATCCGGCCGGGGCGGGTGGCGTGCCTCATCGCTGCCGCAGCACCCGCATCTGCAGCAGCGTGAGGCAGAGCAGGATGGCGAACAGCACCACGGTCTGCGCCGCCGCGTAGCCCATTTCGAAGCGGCCGAACGCCGACTGGTAGATCGACAGCACCAGCGGCTTGGTGGCGTCCAGCGGGCCGCCGTCGCCGTTGGTCATGTTGTAGACGTGGTCGAAGATGCGCAGGAAGGTGATCGAACTGACCACGATCAGGAAGACGGTGGTGGGTTGCAGCAGCGGCAGGGTGATCTCGGTCAGCGTGCGCCAGGCCGAGGCGCCGTCGATGGCGGCGGCCTCGTAGTAGGTGCGCGGGATCGCCTTCAGCCCGGCGAGGAAGATGACGATCTGAAAGCCCAGCATGGCCCACACCGCCGGCACCAGCACCGCCGGCAGCGCCTGGGTGGTGGAGCGCAGGAACGGCTGCGGCGGCAAATGCAGGGTGGCCAGCACCATGTTGAAGATGCCGACCGGCACCGGCTGGTAGAACCACTTCCACACCCAGGCCATCGCCGCCGCGGTGGTCAGATGCGGCAGGAAGTAGAGCGCGCGCAGCAGCGCGTGGCCGCGCTGCACGCCGTCGAGGAAGTAGGCCACCGTGAAGGCGAGCAGCAGGCTCACGGGCAGGCCGAGCCCCACATAGGTGAAGCTGTTCAGGGTGGCTTTCCAGAACACCGGGTCGCCGCCGAGCCGGGCGTAGTTGGCCAGGCCCACGAAGCGCTCGGCGCCCAGCAGGTTCCAGCTGTTGAAGGACAGCCAGAACCCCTGGGCGGCCGGCCACAGCCGCACCAGCAGGAAGAACGCCACCGGCACCGCCAGGAACGCCCAGGCCCAGACGGCCTGCTTGCCGGCGATCGTCAGGCGATCGTACAGGGCGGCTCTCCCCGCTACTTGTGGTAGTACTCGTCGAGCAGCTTCTGTTCCTGGTCGGCGGCGATGTGCACGCTGTCGGCCGGGCTCATCTTCTGCAGGTTGATGCGGTCGAACAGGTCGATGATCACCTTGCGCTGCGCCAGTTCGTCGACGAAGCGGGTGGCCTGGGCGTATTCCAGGCCGCGGATGAACGGACCGTATTTCGGGTCGTTGCGGTTGGCATCCAGCTTGGCGACCGCAACCCGCGCCGGCAGCTCGCCCACCGTGCGCAGCCACACCTCCATGGCCGCAGGCGCGGTGACGAATTGCAGGAACTTGATGGCGGCCTGCAGCTTGGGGCCGCTGGCCTTGCTGGTGATGCCGTTCACCCAGTAGGAGGAGAAATTGGCCCGCACGCCGTTGAGCGCGGGCAACTCGGTCACGCCGTATTCCAGCCCCTTCTGGCTGTCGAAGGCGCCCAGGCGGAACGAGCCGTCGATGGTGAGCGCCGCGCGGCCGGAGCGAAAGGCGGTGGGCTGGTCGGTCATGAAGCCGAACTCGCTCACCCGCTCCTGCGTGACCAGGCCGGCGTACCAGGCTACCGCCTTGATGCCGGCCTCGTTGTCGTAGGCGACGCGCTGGTTGTCGGTGGTGTACGGGGTGCCGCCGAACTGGCGGGTCAGCACTTCGCGCACCCAGTGCTGGTCCTGCATGGTGAGGTCGGCGGTCATGCCTTCCACCAGCAGGTTGCCGGCGGCGTCGCGTTTGGTGAGCTTCTTGGCCATGTCGACCAGCTCGGGCAGGGTCTGCGGCGGCTTTTCCGCATCGAGCCCGGCCTCGCGGAACAGCTTCTTGTTCCAGAACAGCGCCAGCGAACGCACCGCGGTGGGCAGGGCGTAGTAGGCGCCGTTGACCTTCATCACCTGCACGATGGGGAAGAAGTCGCGGTCGATGGCGGCCGGGTCGAAGGTGTCGGTCGGCAGCTTCTGCAGCAGGCCGGCCTTCATGTACTGGTCGAGCCAGCCATAATAGAGCTGCACCACGTCGGGGCCTTCGCCGGCGGGAATGGCCGCGGCCACCTTGGTCTGGTAACTGTCGTAGGGGGTGGTGGTCTGGCGGACCGTGATGGTGGGGTTGGCGGCCTCGAACTGCTTGATCAGCGCGTCCATCGCCTCGACGCGCTCCTTGAAAAAGTACTGCCAGTAATCAATTTGTACGGTCTGGGCCCGGGCGGTGCCGCCGAGGCCGCAAACCGTCAGCCCCAGACCGAGCAGGGCCGCAGTGATGGCGCGCATTCCGGCATCTCCTTTGTTGCTTGCGGTAATCGTCCCGGACAGCCGTGCCGCTGTCAATCGCGCAGATGTTTCTCCTGGACGGTGATGGAATAAATGGATTTTTCGCCCGTGACGTGCGAGATGTCAGTTTCCCTGGCGCGTCGTGCGGCGTCGGGACGCACGGCGGCTCGAAGCATAAAATCCGTATCGCGGCATGGCCAATGGGCCGTGTGCGTTGGTGCCCCGGATGGGGGTGCGCGCGAGGCGGGGCCGACATTCGGCGAGCGTGCGACGAGGGCGTTGGGAACTTCGTGATCTCTTCCGGGTAAATACGGGTCGGACGTGCCGCGTGAACTGCAAGCGGCACGGCAGGCAAATAGTCGATGCCGTAGGATCGGTGCGGTTGCCATGGACATCGTGTCTGATGTTTGTGGCGGAAAATTCAGGAAGGGGGACTCCGGCCTTTGGTCTCAACATTCGGGTGACGCAGTCAGAACTGGCCCGTGTCACCCGTTACACCTATCGGGGCGCGTTTGTTGAACCGGAGTGCCGCCCCGATGTGTTAGGAGTCTGGCGATGAGCGTTGATGTGCTTCGTTCGCGATTCTCGAGCCATTACGAGCAGCGGCGCGACGCTGAGATGTCGCTCGAGGCGTATCTCGACCAGTGCCGGGGAAATCCGCGCATGTACAGCAGTTCCGCCGAGCGGCTGCTGCTGGTGATCGGCGAGGCCGAGATCGTCGATACCTCGCGCGACCCGCGACTCGGCCGCATCTTCGCCAACCGCACCATTCGCCGCTACCCGGCCTTTTCCGAATTCCACGGCATGGAAGAAACCATCGAGCGGATTGTCGGTTTCCTGCGCCATTCCGCCCAGGGACTGGAAGAACGCAAACAGATCCTCTATCTGCTCGGCCCCGTGGGCGGCGGCAAGTCATCGCTCGCGGAGCGGCTGAAGGAGCTGATGGAGCACGAGCCGATCTACGTGCTCAAGGCGGGCAACGAGGTCAGCCCGGTGTTCGAGAGCCCGCTCAGCCTGTTCTGCGATCCGCAGATCGCCGAAACGCTGGCGGCCGAGTACGGCATTCCGCGCCGCGCCATCCGCGGCCCGATCAGCCCGTGGGCGCTGAAGCGGCTGGGCGAGTTCGACGGCGACGCCTTCCGCTTCACCGTGATGCGCACGATGCCCAGCCGGCTGCGCCAGATCGCCATATCCAAGACCGAGCCGGGCGACGAGAACAATCAGGACATCTCCACCCTGGTCGGCAAGGTGGACATCCGCAAGCTGGAGGCGTTCGCGCAGAACGACGCCGATGCCTACAGCTTCTCGGGCGGGCTGAACCGCGCCAACCAGGGCATCCTCGAATTCGTCGAGATGTTCAAGGCGCCGATCAAGATGCTGCACCCGCTGCTCACCGCCACCCAGGAGGGCAACTACGTCGGCACCGAGAACATCGGCGCCCTGCCCTTCCAGGGCTTGATCCTGGCGCATTCCAACGAGGCGGAGTGGCAGACCTTCAAGAACAACCGCAACAACGAGGCCTTCATCGACCGCATCTACGTCGTCAAGGTGCCGTACTGCCTGCGCGTGACCGAGGAGCAGAAAATCTACCGCAAGATGCTGGAGCAGTCCGAGCTCGCCGAGTCGCCGTGCGCCCCGGGCACCATCGAGATGCTGGCGCGTTTCGCCGTGCTCAGCCGGCTGAAGGAACACGCCAACTCCAACCTGTTCAGCAAAATGCGCGTGTACGACGGCGAGGCCATCAAGGAGCAGGACCCGCAGGCGCGCAGCGTGCAGGAATATCGCGACGCCGCCGGCGTCGACGAGGGCATGAACGGCATTTCCACCCGCTTCGCCTTCAAGGTGCTGTCGCAGACCTTCAACTACGACAGCACCGAGATCTCCGCCGACCCGGTGCACCTGATGTTCGTGCTGGAGCGCCTGCTGCGCCAGGAGCAACTGCCGGACGAGACGGAAAAGCGGCTGCTCAACTTCATCAAGGCGATGCTGGCGCCGCGTTACGCCGAATTCATCGGCAATGAGATCCAGAAGGCGTATCTTGAATCCTACAGCGACTATGGCCAGAACCTGTTCGAGCGCTACATCTCGCTGGCCGATGCATGGATTGAGGATGCCGACTACAAGGACCCCGACACCGGCACGATGATGAGCCGGGACGAGCTGAATGGCGAGCTGACCAAGATCGAGAAGCCCGCCGGCATCGCCAACCCGAAGGATTTCCGCAACGAGGTGGTGAAGTTCGCCCTGCGCGCCAAGGCGCGCGACGGCGGCAGGATGCCCCGCTGGACGGCCTACGAGAAAATCCGCGAGGTCATCGAGCGCCGCATGTTCAGCCAGGTCGAGGAATTGCTGCCGATCATTTCCTTCGGCGCCAAGAAGGACGTGGAGACCGAACGCAAGCATGGCGATTTCATCGCCCGCATGACGGAACGCGGCTATACGGAACGGCAGGTTCGCCGCTCCGTGGAGTGGTTCATGCGCGTGCAGAAATCGGGGTAGGCCCCCGCCACGCGCCGCAGTACAGGGTTCGGATTGCACCATGATGATCGTCGACCGCCGCCCCAACCCCCAGGGCAAGAGCCTGCCCAACCGGCAGCGCTTCCTGTCGCGGGTGAAGGCGCAGGTGCGCCGGGCGGTCGCCGACAGCATCGACCGGCGCCGGGTTTCCGATGTCGGCACCGACGAGGAAGTGAAGGTGCGGGTCGCCGGCACCGGGGAACCCTCGTTCCGCCAGGCCGGCGGGGCGGACGGCGACTACGTGCTGCCCGGCACCGGCACGCTGGACCGCGGCGACCGCATTGCCAAGCCGCAGGGCGGCAGCGGCGGCCGCGGGCGCGAGGCCTCGGACTCCGGCGGCGGCGAGGACGCCTTCGAGTTCACCCTCACGCGCGAGGAATTCCTCGATTGCTTTTTCGAGGAACTGGAACTGCCCCGGCTGGCGCGCACCGAGCTGGGCGAGGTTACCCTGAGCAAGCCGCGGCGCGCCGGCTACGCCATTGCCGGCCAGCCGACCGCGCTCAACATCCGCCGCACCATGCGCAACAGCCTGGCGCGGCGCGTGGCCTTGCGCCGCCCCGAGCGCGACGACCTGGCGGCGGCCGAGCAGGAGGTTGCCGATGCGATCGCCTCCGGCGACGACGCCCGCCTCGCCGCCGCCCGCAGCGCGCTCGACCTGCTGCTGCGCCGGACCGCGCGAATCCCGTTCATCGACCCGATCGACGTTCGCTACAATCGCCACGAGCGGGTGCGGGTGCCGGCTTCCGAGGCGGTGATGTTCTGCCTGATGGACGTCTCCGGCTCGATGACCGAACACATGAAGAGCCTGGCCAAACGCTTCTTCATGCTGCTGCATCTATTCCTTGAGCGGAAATACGAACGCGTGCATGTGGTGTTCATCCGCCACACCGAGCAGGCCCAGGAGGTGGACGAGGAAACCTTCTTCCGCTCGCGCGAGACCGGCGGCACCGTGGTGTCGTCGGCGCTGGCCGAAATGCTGCGCGTACAGTCCGAGCGGTTCCCGCCCGGTTCCTTCAACATTTACGTGGCGCAGGCCTCGGACGGCGACAACCTGCACGCCGACACCGCCGCGGTCACCGGGCTGATGGCGCGCATCCTGCCGTTGGTGCGCTACTTCGCCTACGTCGAGACCGGCCAGGGCGAGGAGGAGCGGTTCGGCTCCGCGCATGGGCAGGAAACCAGCCTGTGGGGCACCTATCGCGCCATCGCCGAGGAGGCCGCCACGGGGCCGCTGGCGATGCGCCGGCTGGCGGAACTGCGCGATGTCTGGGGCGTGTTCGCCGAACTGTTCCGCAAGGACACGGCGGGAGCGACGCCGTGACCCTGCTGTTCGAAGGTGCGGAGTGGGATTTCAGCAAGCTGGACGCGACCTACCGCGCCTGCGAGGCGATTGCCTGCGGCGAGCTTGGCCTGACCCCCTATCCCAGCCAGGTCGAGGTGATCACCTCCGAGCAGATGCTCGACGCCTATTCCAGCGTCGGCCTGCCGCTGATGTACCGGCACTGGAGCTTCGGCAAGCGGTTCGCCCGCGACGAGTTGCTGTATCGCGCCGGCATGCAGAACCTAGCCTATGAGATCGTCATCAACTCCAACCCCTGCATCGCCTACCTGATGGAGGAGAACACGATGACGATGCAGGCGCTGGTGATCGCGCACGCCTGCTTCGGGCACAACCACTTCTTCCGCAGCAACCACCTGTTCCGCCAATGGACGGACGCCGACGGCATTCTCGACTACCTCGCCTTCGCTCGCCGCTTCGTGGCCGAATGCGAGGAGCGGCATGGGCTGGCGGCGGTGGAACGCGTGCTCGATGCAGCGCATGCGCTGCAGGGCCAGGGCGTGCACCGCTACCTGCGCCGCAAGTGGCGCCTCGCCGACGAGGAAAAGCGCGCGTTCGAACGGCAGAAATACGCGGAGGAAACCTACAATCCGCTGTGGAGCACGGTGCCGGCCAGCGATCGGCCGGCGCCATTCGCGCATGCGGTGAGCGAGGCCAAGGCGGCGCTCAGCCTGCCCGAGGAGAACCTGCTCTATCTGTGCGAGAAGCATTCGCCGGGACTGCGCGGCTGGGAGCGCGAGCTGGTGCGCATCGTCCGCGTGGTGGCCCAGTACTTTTACCCGCAGATCCAGACCAAGCTGGCCAACGAGGGCTGCGCCACCGCGGTGCACTACGCGATCATGACAAGGCTGCATGACCGCGGGCAGATCGACGATGGCGCCTTCCTGGAATTCCTCGCCTCGCACTCCGCGGTGACCCGCCAGCCCACGCTGGCCGACGCCAACTTCCAGGGCTGGAACCCGTATGCGCTCGGCTTCGCCATCATGCGCGACATCGAGCGGATCTGCACCGAGCCCGACGAGGAAGACGAACGCTGGTTCCCCGCCTTCGCCGGCAACGGCGACCCCTGGGGCACGCTGCGCGAGGCCTGGGCGGAATATCGCGACGAGAGCCTGGTGCGCCAGTTCCTCGGCCCCAAGGTGATGCGGGCCTTCCGCATGGTGAACCTGACCGACCGGGTGAACGACCCCGCGCTGGTAGTCACCGAGATCCACGACGACAGCGGCTACCGGCGCATCCGCTCGCTGCTCGCCGACCAGTACGACCCGTCGCGGGCGGGGCCGCTGATCGAAGCGACCGACGTGGACCTGACCGGCGACCGCAGCCTGAAGCTGAGCTTCGTGTCCCGCCACAAGCAGCGGCTGCACGACGCGTCCGCGCGGCAGACCCTGGCGCACCTGCAAGTGCTCTGGGGCTACAAGGTTACGCTGCAGGAGATCGACTCCGAGACCGACCGCGTACTCGGCGAACTGCGTGCGGAAACGTAGGGCAAGTCGCGGGCAAGCCTGCTGTTAGGCCGCCGTTAAGCCGAATGGGAGAGCTTTCCGGGTGTTGTCCAACCCCGGGGGGGTCTGTGATGAGCGATCTCTGCACCCTCGTTGTCGCCGCGGCTGCCTCGCTCATGGTTTCGAGCGGCGGCCACGCCCAGGCGCCGCCGACGCCCGACGAGGCGAAGTCCGTCACCTTGCAGGCGGTCGCGTTGCTGGCGGCCAAAGGCGTGGATGCCGCCCGGCCGATCCTGCATCAGGAGGGCCCGTACCGGCACGGCGAAATCTATGTGAACGTCATCGACCTGGAGGGGCATTGGCTGGTCTATCCGCCGTACCCGGCCGGCGAGGGCCGCAACATGGTCAGCATCAAGGACGTCGACGGCAAGCCGGTGGTGCAGGACATCCTCCGCCTGGCCAGGGAGAAAGGCGAAGGCTGGATTGAATACCGCTGGGTGAATCCAATGACGAGCCGCATCCAGCACAAGCTCACCTACGTCAAGCGCGTGCCCGACCTCCCCGCCGTCGCCTATGTCGGCGTCTACCGGTAGGCGAAGCCGGACGATTCTCAGCGCGTGTCGTTCAGGTGGCAGGCGCTGCGGTGGCCGGCGGCGATCTGGCGCATTGCCGGCACCGCCGCGCGGCAGATCGGCATGGCGTGCGGGCAGCGCGGGTGGAAATGGCAGCCGGGGGGCGGGTCCAGCGGACTGGGGATTTCGCCCTTGATGGCGGTGAACTGGCGCTTGCGCAGGTCGATGCGGGGAATTTCCGCCAGCAGCGCCTGGGTATAGGGGTGGTTGGC
>CAIMEK010000601.1 GCA_903839965.1 uncultured Acetobacteraceae bacterium
GCCGCCGCCCCGGCGTCCCCGCCCGCCGCGCCGGCCGCGGCGCCGGCCGAACCTGCGAAGGCCGAGCCGCCGCGTCCGGCCGAGCCGCCGATCTCCGACAGCGAGCGCACCCTGCTGCTGGACCTGCGCAGCCGTCGCGTCGCGCTGGAAGCCCAGGCGGCCGCGCTGGCCACGCGCGAAGCTGCCCTCGGCGCGGCGGAGCGAAGGCTGGCCGGCCGGCTCGACGAACTCACCGCCCTGCAGAAGCGCCTGGAGGCGCTCGAGGCCGAGCGCCGGGCCCATGACGAGGCCAACTGGGGCAGCCTGGTGAAGCTGTACGAGAACATGAAGCCGCGCGACGCCGCGGTGATCTTCAACGATCTCGACCTGCCCGTGCTGTTGCCGGTGCTCGACCGCATGAAGGAAGCCAAGGCGGCCCCGGTGCTGGCCGCCATGCACCCGGAGCGCGCCCGTCAGGTCACCTCCGAGCTTGCCCAGTTGCGCACCCGCGCCGTTACGCCCGCCGGCCCGGCGGTCCCCGAGGAGAAACGATGACCATGGACAAGTCGATGAACGTACTGATCGTCGATGACTACAAGACGATGCTGCGGATCATCCGCAACCTGCTGAAGCAAATCGACTTCAACAACGTCGACGAGGCCACCGACGGCGCCGACGCGCTGGCCAAGCTGCGGGCCGGCAGTTTCGGGCTGGTGATCAGCGACTGGAACATGCTGCCGATGACCGGGCTGCAGTTGTTGCAGGAGGTGCGCGCCGACGCCCGCTTGAAGACGACGCCGTTCATCATGATCACCGCCGAAAGCAAGACCGAGAACGTGGTCGCCGCCAAGCAGGCCGGCGTGTCCAACTACATCGTCAAGCCGTTCAACGCCGAAACGCTGCGCGACAAGATCGCCAAGGTGCTCGGACATGCCTGACACCGCGCTGTCGGACGCCGACTTCCTGCTCGCGCGCCTCGGGGAGATCCGCATCCACCACCCCGATCCGGCGCCGGAAGCGGTGGCCGAGGTGGTGCGCGCGGTGTTGGCAAGCATGGAGGGCGACCTCACCGCCACCGAATCGGCGTTGCTCGGCGAGGTGGCCGAGCTCGGCCGCACCATCGCCGCCGCCAAGGCCGAAATCGCCGCGCTGCGGGTCAGCGACATCAATGTCAGCCACATCCCCTCGGCCACCGACGAGCTGGACGCCATCGTGGCGCACACCGCCAAGGCCACCGAGGCGATCCTGGAAACCTGCGAAACGCTGGACCGGGTCGCCGGCGAGTTGTCGGGCGACACTCATCGCGACCTGTCGGCGCAGTTGCAGGACGCGACCACGCGCATCTACGAGGCCTGCGGCTTCCAGGACATCACTGGCCAGCGCATCACCAAGGTGGTGGCGACGCTGAAAACCATCGAGGCCAAGGTCGGGCACATCATCGCCGCGTTCGGCGACCGTCGCCGCGGCGGCGCCGAGCCGCCGCCCGAGTTGCCGTCGGACGAGGCGATGCTGCACGGCCCGCAACTGCCGGCCAACGCCATGGACCAGGCCGACATCGACAAGCTGCTGGCGAGTTTCGATTGATGCGTGCCTGGCCCATCCTGCTGGCGGCGCTCCTGGCGGTGCCGGTCGCGGGGCGGGCCGAGCCGCCGATTGCCCCGGTTGCCACCGCGGCGGGCGAGGCTGCCGCCGGGCTGCCGTCGGCGCTCATTCGCACCGGCAACCACCCTGGTTTCGGCCGGGTGGTGTTCGACCTGCCGGCGGCGGCAAGTTGGACGCTGGAGCGGGTCGGCGACCGGCTCACGGTGCGGATTTCCGGGGCCGAGCCGATCGGCGGGGCAACCCCGCCGCGCAACGTGCGCACGCTGAC
>CAIMEK010000602.1 GCA_903839965.1 uncultured Acetobacteraceae bacterium
CGCGCTTGCTGCTGCCCGGCACCACGCAGAACAGCCGGTCCGCCCGCAGCAGGCGCGGAATGGTCAGCGTGATGGCGTGCGTCGGCACCTCCTCGATGCGGGCGAAGCAGCCGTCGCCCACCTGCTGGCGGCGGCAGATCTCGTCCAGTTCGACCAGCTTGACCGCCACGGGGTCGTCCAGGTCGGCCACCGGCGGGTCGTTGAAGGCGAGATGGCCGTTCACGCCGATGCCGAGGCAGACGATGTCGATCGGCGCCGCCGCCAGCAGGTTCGCATAGGCGGACGCCGCCGTGGGCAGGTCGGGGTCGATCAGGTGGACGGCGCCGAAGGGCAGCCGGTCGAAGATGGCCGCGCGCAGCCAGTTGCCGAAGCGCTGCGGCGCCGCGCGGGGCAGGCCGAGATACTCGTCCATATGGAAGGCGGCGACCCGGCTCCAGTCGATGCCGGGCTGGCGCGCCAGTGCGTCCAGCATTTCCGACTGGCTCGGGGCGGCGGCGAAGATCATGCGGACCCGGCCCTGGACGGCGAGCCGGCGGCACAGCTCGGCGGCGACATCACCGGCCGCCGCCGCGCCCATCTCGTTGCGCGACCGGCCCAGCACGATGCGCGGGGGTTTCGGCGGCAACCTGATCTGATCGTGCATGGAATCCTGCCTCCGTTCCACCGTGGCCGACGCTAGACCGATTTCAGGCAGGCTGAAATCGGTCCAGCCATATTTTGGCGAGCGATTCCGCTCAAGCTGGCATTGCTCTAATGCGCCCCGCCGCGGTTGGCCAGCGAAGGGATTGCACATTCCCCCCGCCGGGCTGACCATCGGGGCGGAAGGAATCGCCCCATGCAGTATGTGCCAAAACCCCACGTCACCCAGCACTGGCAACTGACCAAGCCGTCGGCCACCGGCCGGCGCGGCATGGTGGTGTCGCAGGCGCGCAGCGCCGCCGAGGCCGGCGTCGCCGTGCTCGAGGCCGGCGGCAACGCCTTCGATGCGGCGGTCGGCACCGCGTTGGCGCTCGCCGCGGTGGAGCCGTGGAATTCCGGCCTCGGGGGCACCGGTTTCGCGCTTGTGCACCGCGCCGGCCAGCCCCGCGCGGAGGTGGTGGATTTCGGGCCGGTGGCGCCGCGCGGGCTCAGCCCGGCGAATTTCCGGCTAACGGGTCGGATGGCCCAGGACCTGTTCCCCTGGCCCGAGGTGGAGGGCGAGGCCAACGTGCACGGGCCGCTTTCCTTCGTCATTCCCAGCAGCGTGGCGGGCTATGACCACCTGCACCGCACCTACGGCAGGCTGCCGCTGGCCGAGGTGATCGCGCCCGCCATCGCGCTGGCCAGGCGCGGGCTGCCGCAGGACTGGTTCACCTGCCTGAAGGTGGCTTTGTCGGCCGCCGTGCTGCGGCGCTATCCCGAGAGCGCGCGCATCTACCTGCCGAACGGCCTGCCGCCGACGCCGCCGTACCAGGGCTCGCCCGGCTGCTTCACGCTGGGCAACCTGCCGGCCACGCTGGAACGGCTCGGCCGGGCCGGGCTGCGCGATTTCTACGCGGGCGACGTCGCCGCCGCGCTGCTGGCCGATATCCGCGACATCGGCGGCGTGATCACCGCCGAGGACCTGTCCGGCTGCCAGGCGCGGATGCGCGCGCCGATCGAGGTGGCCTGGCGGAACGGCCGCACGCTGCAGCTTGCTTCCACCCTGACCGCGGCGCCGACCATGGCGCGGGTATGGGAGGGCATGCGGGCCGCCCCCTGGGGCGCGGCGCCGGATGCCGCCTGGTACGTCCATCTCGCCGAGGCGCTGAAGGCCGGCTACGCCGAGCGCCTGGCGGGGCTGGGCGAGAACGAGCCCGGCACCGGGGAGACCTGCACCACCCACCTGACCGTGTGCGACGCCGAGGGCAGCATGGTGGCGATGACCACCACCCTGCTTTCCACCATGGGCAGCCGCGTGGTGCTGCCCGGCTCCGGTGTGCTGATGAACAACGGGGTCATGTGGTTCGACCCGCGCCCCGGCCAGGCCAACTCGATCGCCCCGGGCAAGCGGCCGCTGACCAACATGTGCCCGGTGATCATGCGCGAAGGCGGCCGCCCCGTGCTGGCCGCCGGCGGCTCCGGCGGCCGGCGCATCATGGCCGCGGTGCTGCAGGTGCTGAGCTACGTCGCCGACTTCGCCATGAGCCCGGAGGCGGCGGCCCACCATCCGCGGCTGGACGTGTCGGGCCCGGACAAGATCAGCGTGGATGCGCGCATGCCGGCCGACGTGGTGGCGGCGCTCAGCCGGTCGGGTCCGACCGAGGTGGTCGAGCACGGCGTGCTGCCGGTGAACTTCGCCTGTCCCAACCTGATCGTGCAGCGCGCCGACGGCAGCCGCACCGGCATCAGCGATGTCGTTTCGCCGTGGTCTGCGGCAATCGCGCAGCCGGATTGAACTGCCCCGATTGCGCTTGCGACCCGGCCCGGCTTGCGGCACTCCCATGGCCATGCCCACGCGCAAGCCCCAGGCCGATTCCCGGCGCGGCACCGAGCCCGCGGCGCCGGCGGCTGGTTTCGCGCCGCTCGCCACCGATCGGCTGACGCTGCGCCCCTATCGCAGCGAAGACGCCGCCGAACTGCACCGGCTGATCAACGACTGGGAGGTCACGCGCAACCTCGCCGCCGTCCCGTTTCCGTACCGCCGCGACCTTGCCGACGAGTGGATCCGTTCGGCCGCCGAATCGCTCGCCGGCGGCTCCGCCTACCACCTGCTGATCGCGGGCATGGAGGGCGAGCGCGAGACCATCGTCGGCGGCGTCGGGCTGCGCATCGAGGCGGCCGGGCGCATCGGCCACCTCGGCTACTGGGTCGGCCGCCGCTTCTGGGGGCACGGCGTGGCCAGCGAGGCGGCCGGCCGGCTGGCGCGCTGGGCGCTGGCCAATCTCGACCTGGTGCAGTTGCAGGCCACCGTCGCCACCGACAACCCCGGATCGGCGGCGGTGCTGCGGCGGATCGGCTTCCGCCAGGTGGGCGAGGCCAGCCAGGAGTTCCTGGCCCGCGGCGGCGAGCATCCGGTGCTGTGCTTCGAGGCGACCCGCGACGACCTGTTCGGCAGGCCGGAGGCCGCGCCGATGGCGGACGGCTCCCGGCCGCTGCTGGTGGTGGCGGCCTGCGCGCTGATCGACGTCGACGGCCGGGTGCTGTTGGCGCGCCGGCCGGAAGGCAAGAAGATGGCGGGGCTGTGGGAGTTTCCCGGCGGCAAGCTGAACCCCGGCGAGACCCCCGAAGCGGCGCTGATCCGCGAGCTGCGCGAGGAGCTGGGCATCGACGTCGCGAGCAACTGCCTGGCGGCGTTCGCCTTCGCCTCGCACGCCTACGAGGCCTTCCACCTGCTCATGCCGCTGTTCCTGTGCCGGCGCTGGAAAGGCAGGCCGGAACCCCGGGAAGGCCAGACGCTCGCCTGGGTACGCCCGGACAAGCTCGCCGACTACCCCATGCCCGAGGCCGACCGCCCGCTGGTGCCCCTGCTGCGCGACTTCCTTTAACGGCGCACTTTAACGGCGCACCATGGGATCATGTCGATTTGACCCCTGGGTCAGCCAGTCGTTCGCCAACTGTCGGCCCTGCGACAGCTCCAACGGTGAGGCCGCGGTCTCCACGTCCGCGCAGGCCATCGCGGAGGGCCAGGTGCGGTACGCCTGGGCAATGGCGCACCATTTCACCGCCTGGATGATGTCGGGTTGGGTCGGCCCGCGGCCGGGGAAACGGGCGGGCGCGAGATAGGCGTGCGCCAGCTCGACCTGCGAGTCGGCATTGCCGGATTCGGCCAGTTGCCGCAGGTGTTCGAAGCCCATGCTTTGCCCGGTACAACCCGCCAGCAGCAGGGCAGCGACGGCAACACCGAAAGACCCATATCGCATGGCAACCCCGGGACGGCGCCGGCGGGCGCGACCATCGCGCCTCTTGGCGCCGCCCGGCCATGCTGGCACCATTCGCGCCCCAAAGGGAGATCACGATGCCGGACCGACGCAACCCCACCGCCTGCCTGCTGATCATCGGCAACGAAGTGTTGTCCGGCCGCACCCAGGACGCCAACATCAAGGTCATCGCCACCCGCCTCGGCGAGATCGGCATTCCGTTGCGCGAGGTGCGCGTTATCCCCGACGTGGCCGAAACCATCATCGCCACGGTCAACGAGGTGCGCGCGAAGTTCGACCACGTCCTCACCACCGGCGGCATCGGCCCCACCCACGACGACATCACCAGCGAGTGCATCGCCGCCGCGTTCGGCGTGCCGTGGGAGAAGCACCCGGATGCCTGGGCCCGGATGGAACGCCACTACCAGCCCGGCGAGTTCAATGCCGCCCGCCAGCGCATGGCCACCATGCCCCGCGGCGCCGAACTGATCGGCAACCCGGTGTCCATCGCGCCCGGCTTCACCATCGGCAACGTGCATGTGATGGCCGGGGTGCCGCGCATCATGCAGGGCATGCTCGACTGGCTGGCGCCCCGCCTGGCCGGCGGCCCGCCGATCATTTCGCGCGCGGTGCACGCCGTCGGCCTGCCCGAAGGCCGCATCGCCGAAGGGCTGGCCGCGATCCAGGCCCGCCATCCCGGGCTCGACCTCGGCAGCTATCCCTACTACCGCCCCGCCGGCAACGGAGTGGCGATCATCGCCAAGGGCAACGACCCGGCCGAGGCCGAGGCCGCCATCGCGGAGGTGTCGGCGTTGATGGCGGCGTTGGCGGCCACGCCCATCCAGGGCGAACCGCCCATGTAGCCCGCCCTTGCCCGGCGGGCGCCGCCTGGCCTATCGCTGCACTGCACCAGGAGGCGCCCATGCCGCTGAGCCCGCCGACCGACCGACACCTGACGCACCTGCGCGACATCGCCTTGCGCGGCTACGAACGCGCCGACGGGTTGTTCGACATCGAGGCGCATATCCGCGACACCAAGACAATGGGGCTCGCCAACCCCGACCACGGCGGCTGGATAGCGCCCGGCGAGCCGCTGCACGACATGTGGCTGCGCATCACGCTCGACGGGGAGATGACCATTCTCGCCTGCGAGGCGGTGACCGAGCATGGCCCGTTCACCACCTGCCCGGGGGGTGCGCAGCATTTCGGCCGCCTGGTGGGCCTGACCATCAAGGCCGGCTTCCTGCGCGAGGCCAATGCCAGGGTCGGCGGCACACTGGGCTGCACGCACCTGCGCGAATTGCTCCAGCAGGTCGGCACCACGGCGTTCCAGACCATGTGGCCGGTGCGCATGCGCCGCGCCGAGGAGCGTCGGCGCCAACTCGCGGGGCAGGGCCTGACCGAGGCCGAGATCGCCCGCGACGGCAGCCCCGGGCTGCTGAACACCTGCCATGCCTATGCCGACACGGGCGAGACGGTGAAACGCCGCTGGCCGCATTTGTATCGTGGCCCCGAGGCTGCCGGGACGGGCTGACCTGACCTACGTCTCCCCACCCCGCACGGAAGGCCCGGCATGCTCCTGAGGCGTGCGCAGGTTCAGCGCCAGCGCGTGCAGCCCGCCGGCGAACTCCTCGGCAAGCACGGCGTGCACCAGCCGCGAACGCGCCACGCGCGACTGGCCGCGGAACGCCGCCGATACCAGCAGCACGCGGAAATGGGTCTGCCCGCCGGGCGCGGCGCCGGCGTGCCCGGCATGGCGCGCGGACTCGTCCTCGATCTGCAACAGATCGGGCGTGAAATGCCGCCGCAACAGGGCGGCCATGCGATCGGCGCGCTCACCCATCGCCGGGCAGCATGGCCGCTATCCGACCTTTGCGCCAGCCACGACTGCGAAATTCCTCTTCTCAAACGGCCGGAATGACCGCACATAAGCGATGATGACCCGACGCTCCACGCGATCCCGGGCTTTCATGCCCGACCCGGACGCGCCTGGCTGCAATTGCGACCTGCCGGGCTGCGGTGCTCCAGGCGAGTACCGCGCTCCGAAGTCGCGCAGCCACCTGACCGAATACTGGTGGTTCTGTCTGGAACACGTGCGCGCCTACAACGCCGCCTGGGATTTCTACAAGGGCATGAGCCCCGGCGAGATCGAAGCGCAATTGCGCGCCGATACCGCCTGGCAACGCCCGTCCTGGCCGCTCGGCCACCTGGGCGGGCGGATCGACGAAACCCTGCTGCACGATCCGTTGCACGTTCTCAACGCCGCCGGCTTCAGCTCCCGCAAAGGCGCCCGCCCGCACGAAGCGCCTTCGGAAATGCGGGCGCCGCTGGCCACCCTCGGCCTGTCCTGGCCGGTGACCATGACCGAGGTGAAAAGCCGCTACAAGGAACTGGCCAAACGCCACCACCCGGACGCCAACAACGGCGATCGCGCGTCCGAGGAACGCCTGAAGATCATCAACCTGGCCTACGCCGAGCTGCGCAGCCGATTGACCGAGCCGCGTGCCGCCGCCGGCTGACCGCCTCCAGGCTCCTACCCATCGCCGACCACCGGGTATACTCTCCCCGCACGTAAACGGGATGACTGGCTTATGACCAAGGTTGCCACCCTCTCCGAAACCCGCAGCACGCCGACCTCGGCGATCGACCTGCCGGACACCATCGTCAATGCGCGCGAAGCCTTCGCCATCGACAGCGACATGGAAGTGCCCGGCTTTTCCGTCCGCACCGAGCACGTGCCCGACGTCGATCCCGCCTACCGTTTCGACCGGGAGACCACGCTCGCCATCCTGGCCGGGTTCGCCTTCAACCGCCGGGTGATGATCCAGGGCTACCACGGCACCGGCAAGTCGACCCATATCGAGCAGGTCGCCGCCCGGCTGAACTGGCCCTGCATCCGCGTCAACCTCGACAGCCATATCAGCCGCATCGACCTGATCGGCAAGGACGCCATCGTCCTCAAGGACGGCAAGCAGATCACCGAGTTCCGCGAGGGTCTGCTGCCCTGGTGCCTGCAGCACGCCTGCGCGCTGGTGTTCGACGAGTACGACGCCGGCCGGCCGGATGTGATGTTCGTCATCCAGCGCGTGCTGGAGGTCGAGGGCAAGCTGACCCTGCTCGACCAGAACCGGGTGATCCGCCCGCACCGCAGCTTCCGGCTGTTCTCCACCGCCAACACGGTGGGCCTGGGCGACACCACCGGCCTGTATCACGGCACCCAGCAGATCAACCAGGGCCAGATGGACCG
>CAIMEK010000603.1 GCA_903839965.1 uncultured Acetobacteraceae bacterium
ACGCAAAGGCGAACGGTTGCAGGATAAGATCGAGGCGCAGTTGGCGCGCATAAAGGACGCACCCCGGCTCGTCCGGTCATTCTTCAGAGCACCAAGTGTCGCCTATATTACCGACTGGTGAGTAATTCGGAGCAAAATACTGCACCAACTGTGCGCCAGAGCCCCGATTCAAGACTGATTGACAATCCTGAGCCGAGGCACCGAGCCGCTGCCCCGCTGACGGTGTTGCCCAGCTGTGGAACGCGCCGATGCTGGGGTGACTCAGCGACGGCGTTTGCGGGCAAGCGCGTCGGGCTGGTAGCCAAGCTGCGCCGAGATCTGGCTGGCGTGGGAAATCACTAGCGCGGCCAGGTCTTCGGTGCGGTGCTGTTCCATGCGGCGGGTATTGCCGGTGACGCTGAGCGCGGCGAACACCCGGCCGGTGGAATTGCGGACCGGCGCGGCCACGCAACGCACGTCGGTTTCGTGCTCGCTATCGTCAAGGGCGTAGCCGCGCGCACGGGTCGCGGCGAGTTCTTTGCGCAGCGCCTCAGGGGCAACGATGGTGTTGCGAGTGAAGCGCTGCAAACCGAGCGCGATGACGCGATCGATCACCGCCGCGGGCTGAAACGCCAGAGCCGCCTTGCCGACGCCAGTGGAGTGGCAGGGGGAAGTCTCGACAGTGGTGACCACGTTATTCGGCCGACCGCGATCGAGGGAGCGTTCGACAAATACCATCTGCGAGCCGTCGAACACACACAGATGCACGATCTCTCCGCTGAGCTTGGCCAGCGTGTCGACGAACGGCGCGGCCTCGCGGTGCAGCGGCATGTTGGTCAGCGCAGTGTTGCCGAGACCAAACAGCCTGAGCCCGAGGCGATAGTTCTCGCGGCTGGCTTCCTGTTCGAGAAACCCCACCGCGCGCAGGCTGTCCACTAGGCGATGGACGGTGGTGCGCGGTAGGCCGGTGCGCTGGGCGATTTGCAGGACCGACAATTCTGGGTCTACGCCGGAAAAACACTCCAATACGTCAAGCATCTTGAACAGCGACTTGACGTTCTGCCCTTTGTCCTCCGGTTCGCCGGTCATGGGGTTAAGCAGTTGGATCATGGAATTCCTGATAGGACACATCTCAGCAGGGTTCAATATGGCTAGCGGAGATTGGCCCCGCTCCGCGGCGGCTGACAGGGCCGTTATCCCCATGTCGAACAAATGGTGCCCGCGTTGCGGCCAGGCACAGCCAGGGATGCCATAGAGTCGCTTCGTAGATGGCCTCTCGCCATCGATTTTGCCATCCAATGTCCCGAGTGCGGACATTCGTACGATGGCTGGAGCCCAGCGTCAACCGTGGGCTGGAGCCCAGCGTCAACCATGCAACGAGGTCGAATCTAGCATTATTGCCATACGTTCCTGCAATCTTCGCGGCGTCGGCAGATTCGACATTGACAGCGGCTCCAGGATGGCCAACCGTTATGTCCATTCGGCGGACATTCGTCGGATCCGTGGTTTCGACACCGGTCGCTCCCAGGAGCGGCGTCTCTAGGGAGAACTGCCATGAGTTTCGGAACCCCCACCACGCCGTACGCAACGCCGCGCGACGACTCCGTGCCGATCGATGAGCCCGCCGGCCAGGCCATTGGCAAGGTTGCCCTGGCCAGCGCCATCGGCACCGCCATCGAGTATTTCGACTTCAATCTTTACGGCATCGCCACCGCGTTGGTGTTCAACAAGATATTCTTCCCCAGCTTCGATCCCCTGGTCGGCACGCTCGCGGCTTTTTCCACTTTCTTCCTCGGCTACTGCGCCCGCCCGCTCGGCGGCGTGTTGTTCGGCCATTTCGGTGATCGGCTCGGGCGCAAGGTCGTTCTGATGATAACTATCGTGATCATGGGCCTGGGCACCGTGGCGATCGGGCTGATGCCGTCCTACGCCACCATCGGGGTATGGGCCCCGATCGGCCTGGTCGCGCTGCGGGTGCTGCAAGGCATCGGCATCGGTGGCGAGTATGGCGGAGGCATGGTGATGACCGTCGAGCACGCCCCGCCGGGGCGGCGCGGCTTCTACAGCTCGATGGTGCATATCGGCGTGCCGTTCGGGTTCCTGGTCCCGATCCTGTTGCTCGCCCTGTTGTCGGCGATCATGGACGACGCAACCTTCCTGGCCTGGGGTTGGCGCCTGCCGTTCCTGTTCAGCATCGTGCTGGTCGGCCTGGGGCTGTGGATCCGCTTCCAGATCTCCGAGAGCCCGGCATTCCGCCGCGTGCTGGCGACGGAAAAACCTGCCGCCATCCCCGCCTGGGAGGCGATCTGCACATATCCCAAGAGCATCCTGTGCGGTATCGGCGCCAAGATCGCCGAAAGCGGATTGTTCAACATCTACGCCGCCTTCTCCATCGTCTACTGCGTCGTCACTCTCCACTTGGCGCGCCAGACCGTTCTCAATGGCGTGCTTATCGGTTGTGCGGTGGAATGCTTCACCCTGCCGTACTTCGGCGCGCTGTCCGACCGCATCGGCCGTCGTGCCGTCTATGCCGGGGGCATGATCTTCCAGCTACTGCTGGCCTGGCCATTCTTCCTGATGGTCAACAGCGGGCAGACCGGGCTGATTTGGCTGGCGATCGCGCTCGGCCTCGGGTTCGGCCACGGCTCGGTCTACGGGGCGCAGGGCGCCTATTTCTCCGAGCTGTTTCCCGCCCGCATCCGCTATTCTGGACTGTCGTTGGTGCAGCAGATCGGGCCGATCCTGGGCGGTGGGCTTTCGCCGCTGATCGCCACCGCGGTGCTCGCGGCATACGGCGGCTATGGGGCCGTCGTCGCCTACATGGCCGCCATGGCGTTGTTCTCCTCCCTCTGCACCCTGGGTCTGCGCGCCTACCGCGAGACCTGAGCGGCCGGGCGCGCCCTTCGTCTTTCGTGTCGTGAGCAAGAATAGGAATTTCCCGATGAAAACCCAGATGAAGGGCGTTGTCCCAGCCCTGGTCACGCCGTTTGACGCCAATGGCGAGATCGACGAGGCGGCGTTCCGCGCCGAGGTTCGCTTCATGCTGGGCAAGGGTGTGCACGGGATTTGCGTCGGCGGCTCGACCGGCGAAGGCCACACGCTGGACAAGGACGAGTTCCGCCGCCTGGCCGCCGCCGCCATGGAGGAGGTGGGGGGCCGCGTGCCGGTGCTCGCCGGGATCATCGCCAACTCCACCCGCGACGTGATCGCGCGCGCCCGGGCGATCGCCGATTTCGGCGTCGAGGCGATCCAGGTGACGCCGACCTACTACGTCTTCGTGACCCCCGAGCAGGCGCTGTTCGACCATTTCAAGGAGATCTGGGAGACCGTCGGCATCCCGATCGTGCTCTACAACGTGGTGCGGACGAACATGCTGACCAGCCAGTTCGCGCTGCGCATCTTGCATGAGATTCCCGGCGTGGTCGGCATCAAGCAGAGCGCGGGGGACATTCACCGCGTCGCCGAACTGCTGCTGCACGCGCCGAAGGACAAGGTGATCCTGGCCGCCATCGACGCGCTGATTTATTCCTGCTTTGCGTTGGGCGCGCATGGCACGGTAGCGGCCTCACCGGCGGCGGTTCCGGGGGTCATCGTGGCACTGTGGAACGCGGTGCAGGCTGGCGATCACGCCACCGGGCTAAAAATCCACAACGCGCTGTTGAATCTGTGGACCGTGATGCCGCACGCCTATCAGCCGGCCTGCGTCAAGTATGCGCTGGAGCAGCAGGGTTGCCCCGTTGGGCTGCCGCGCCGGCCGATGCCGTATCCGAGCGCGACCGACCAGGCGGTGATGGCGCCGGCGCTGCAGGCCCTGCTGGCTTACGACCCCACGCTGTGAGGGAGCGCTGAAACCGGCAGACCGGGCGCGCGTCTGCAACCTGTCGTGTCGGTTCAAACCAAAAAAACGAAAGGAAACGAGCCATGACTCATCGCAAGACCGCCGGCTCGGCGTCGGTGGCATATCGGATATGTTGCACCACCGCGGTGCTATCGATCACGGCGATGGTGGCGGCTTGGCCGTCTGCGGGGCAGGCGCAGGCGGCCACTGGCACTCCGATCCCGGTGGGCATGTCGGCACCGCTGACGACGCAGTTCGCCTCAGACGGAAGGTTCATGCGCGAAGGCGCGGAACTCGCCATCAAGGAAATCAACGCGGCCGGCGGCATCAAGGGACGCCCGATACAGCTTTTCGTGGAGGACGATCAGGGACCGAACCCGACCGCGGCGGCGAACGCGGACATCAAGATGATCACGCAGAACCATGTCGTGGCGATCCTCGGGCCGCATTACACGCCCGGCGTCCTGGCGGACTTGCCGCTACTCGAACGCTACCAGGTGCCAGCGCTCACCGGCGCGGTCGGGCCGGCGATCACCGCGCAGGGCAACAAGTTCATCTTCCGCCTGCGCGTCAACGACAATCTCGGCGCCGGGCTGCTGGTCCACTATGTGACGCACGAGCTGAACTGGAAGAAGATCGGCATCGACTACGTCAACACCGCCTTTGGCCAGGGCGGCCTTGGGGCGCTGACGGCGGAACTCACCCGCGAGAATATGGCCCCGGCGCTGGTGCAGACGCATCTCGACGCCACCAAGGACTTCTCGCCGCAACTGCTGGCGTTCGAACAGGCGGGCGTGGACGGAGTTATCCTCTGGACCGACGACGTGCCGATGGGCCTGCTGACCAAGCAAATTCGCACGCTGGGCCTCAAGTTCGGCATCGCCGGCAATGCCGCGCAGGCGCAGCGGAACGTGATAGCCCTCAGCGGAGATGCGTCAGAAGGGAATTACGCGTTCGGCGAGTTCGTGCCGACCAACCCCGACCCCGCGGTACAGGCGTGGGTTGCTCGCTATCACGCCGTCTATGGCGCCGAGCCGGAAATCTACGCCAGCGTCTATTACGACGGTGCAAAGTTGCTGGCGAACGCGATGATGCAGGCCACCGAGATGACAGGCCCCGCCATCAGGAACGCGCTCACCAAGACGAGCGACTTTCGTGGCGTAATCACCACCTATACCGCGTCGCCGACCGGCGACATGGTGCACAGCGGCCTGATCACGCGCAACGAGAGCTTGCATCCCGTCATCGTCAAGAAGGTTAGCGACCAGCCCTAGTGACGGTCGCGCCGAGCGATGCATGCCTGGTAACTAAGTCGGCATGCATCGCCGGTGCCGGCTTTCAGGAAACTGACCCATGGCCCATGTTCTGTTTCAGCTCATTATTGGCGGCCTTGCCATGGGCGCCGTGTATGCGCTCGTGGCGCTTGGCTTCACGCTGATCTGGAATGCCGTCGGCATCGTGAACTTCGCACAGGGCGATGTCGTGATGCTCGGCGCCTATCTCGCGGTCGGCTGGTGCGTCGATACGTGGCATCTGCCGGTCGGCATTGATCTCCTGGTCATGCTGGCATTCATGGCTCTGTTCGGCTTGGCTTTTGCCACATTCGTCTACCGGCCGGTGCGAAACGCACCGCAACTATCGGCGATCGTCGCGACTCTCGGCCTCGGTATGGTGCTGGAGAATTCCGTCGTCCTGATCTGGGGACCGGAGCCGATGTCCTCCGCGGGGCCGTTCGGCAATTCCACCCTGCAGATGTTCGGTGCCAGGATCTATGAACAATACCCGCTGATCCTGGTCGCGCTGTTGCTGTTGATGTGCGCGCAGGAGGGCATGTTTCGTTTCACCTCGATCGGGCGGGCTATGCGCGCAACCGCGCAGGACGCGGAAGCGGCGCGGCTGATGGGCATCAGCACCCAACGCATTACCACGCTGATCTTCGTCTACGCCTCGGTGCTGGCGGGGATCGCGGGCTGGCTGCTGGCGCCGGTGTTCTATGTCTCAGCCGATATGGGGGTGCGCGTTTCGCTGGATGCCTTCGCCGCTTGCATCCTGGGCGGCTTCGGCAGCATTCCCGGCGCGCTGATCGGCGGCCTGCTGCTCGGAGTCATCGAATCGCTCGGCGGCTTCTATATTTCGTCCGAGTACATCGATGTGATCGCGTTCGGTGTGCTGTTCGTCACGCTCGTCGTTCGGCCCGAGGGTATCTTCGGCGAACCGCAGATGGAGCGACCATGATGACTGACGATCGGATCGGCTGGAAGCTCGCCACGATCGCGGGCCTTGCCGTGGCGGTGACGCTCGGCCTGCCCTGGCTGGTCGACTCCTATTACGTTCACGTCGTCGACATCACCCTGATCAATTTCATCATCGCCATCGGGCTCAATCTGGTGCTCGGCTTCGGCGGCCAGATATCGTTCGCGCAGTCGGCATTCTTCGGCATTGGCGCCTACACCTTCGGGGCACTGCAGGCGCAAGGCTGGCCGGCGCTCGCCGCCGCGCCGTCCGCGGTTCTCGTCACCGCCAGCATCGGCGCGCTGCTGGGCTGGCCGGCGCTGCGGCTGCGCGGTCACTACCTAGCGTTGGCCACGATCGCCTTCAGCCTGATCATGGGCGAACTGATGGTCGATCTCGACATGATCACCGGCGGCGCCAACGGGATGATGAACATTCGCGGCATTGGCCTAGCGCGCGACGACATCGCGATGCTGCCGGTCCTGCTGGGGGTTACCGGGGTGGGACTTGCCGGGTCGGTGGTTTTTGCCAGCAGCCCAGCTGGTCTGCGGACCCGTGCGTTTCGCGACAATGCAATCGCCGCACAGGCCGCGGGGGTTGACATCCGCGCGCTGAAGATCGGCCTATTCGTGGCCTCGGCGGTTTACGCGGGGGTCGCCGGCGTCTGTTACTGCTGTCTGTTCGGCTATATCAGCCCGGACGTTTTCGCCTGGGGGACCACCTTCGCCTATCTCGCCATGTGCGTGGTGGGAGGGCTCGGCAGCAACCTCGGCGCGCCGCTCGGGGCGGCACTTTACACCCTCGTGCCGGAATGGCTGCGCTTCCTGCAGGAGGCCTATTTCGTCATTTTCGGAACCGTGGTCATCGTCGTAATCGCGGTCATGCCCGGCGGCATGGCCGGCCTCGTCACCGGGTTGTTCGACCGGATCTGCCGCGCATTGCGCCCCGGTCCAGTAGCCAAGCCAACCCCGGAGGCCACACCGTGACCGGCATTTTGCGCACCCAGGGGCTGACGCGGGCGTTTGGCGGCCTGGTGGCGCTGCGCAACGTGGAACTGACGGTTGGCGCCGGCACGATCCATGCTGTGATCGGCCCGAACGGCTCGGGCAAGACGACCCTGTTCAACGTCATCAGCGGCATCTATCCGCCGACCGCGGGCAAGGTCGAGTTCCTGGGTCGTGACGCGGTGGGGCGTCGGCCGGAGGCGCTGGCCGACATGGGGCTGGGGCGCACCTTCCAGAGTTCCCGGCTTTTCATGAGCATGAGCGTGCTGGAGACGGTTCTGGTGGTTCTGCATCGCCGCGGCTTTGCCTTGCGCATCAGCGGCGTGGCGCGGCGGCGGGCGCTGGAGATTCTCGATTTCGTTGGGCTGCGCGATCTCGCTGATACGGCCTGTGCCAGCTTGCCGCAGGGACAGCGGCGATTGCTTGAGATCGCCAAGGTATTGGCGCTGGACCCCAAGCTCGTGCTGCTCGACGAGCCGCATGGCGGGCTAAACCATGCCGAGACCGTGCGGCTGATCGGCACCATTCGCGACATGCGTCGGCAGGGTCTGACGATTCTGCTTATCGAGCACGAGATGGATGTGGTGATGCAGCTTGCCGACGAGATCACGGTGCTCAATTTCGGCGAGCGGCTGGCGCACGGGACGCCAGCGGAGATCCAGAGCAACGAAGCGGTGGTGGAGGCCTATCTCGGCAGCGCCGGCGACGCCGCGGTGGCGCCGCCACGACCGCAGACGGATACCGACTGCCTGCTCGATGTGCGCGCTTTGTCGGTCCGGTTTGGCGATATCGAGGCGGTGCGGGGGATCGACCTTCATGTTGCGCCGGGCGAGATCGTGTCGGTTCTCGGCAACAACGGGGCGGGCAAGAGCACCACGCTAAAGGCGATCTCACGGCTGCTTCCGGCGACCGGCGAGGTGATCTTCAACGGCACGGACCTGGCGCACCAGCGGACGGAGAAGCTGGTTGGTCTGGGTGTGGCGCTAGTGCCGGAGCGTCGTCGGCTGTTCGGCGGCATGTCGGTGCTCGACAATCTGCGCGTGGGCGCCTATGGCCGGCCACCCGCTCAGGTTCAGGAGGTGGTGGCCGAGGTTCTGGACCTTTTCCCGAATTTGCAGCGACTGTCGGGATTGTTGGCGGCCTCCCTGAGCGGGGGCGAGCAGCAGATGCTGGCGATCGGGCGTGCGTTGATGAGTCGCCCCCGGCTGCTGATGCTCGACGAGCCATCGCTCGGGTTGGCGCCGATGCTGGTTGACCAGGTTTTTGCCAAGCTGGCGGACATCAACGCGCGCGGCACCGCGGTACTGCTGGTCGAGCAGAACGCGCGGATGGCACTTGCCGTCTCGCATCGGGCCTATGTGTTGGCATCCGGACGGGTCGTGGCCGAAGGCGACGCCAAAGAGCTCGCCGCCGATGAAAGCGTCAAGAACGCGTATCTCGGCATCGCCGCTGAAGCAGACGCGCGCGCCGCGCCGCATCCCATCGTGCACTGAACAAGCAAAGGAGTTCCACCATGCAAACCAAGCTTAAAGGCGTCATTCCGGCGTTGCCCACCCCGTTCGACGCTGACGGCGAAATCGACGAGGCCGCCTTCCGTGCCGAGGTTCGCTTCATGCTGGGCAAGGGCGTGCACGGGATCTGCGTCTGCGGCTCCACCGGCGAGGGGCACACAATCGAAAAGGACGAGTTCCGCCGGCTGACCGCGGCCGCCATGGAGGAAGTGCAGGGCCGTGTGCCGGTGGTGGCAGGGATCATCGCCAACTCCACCCGCGAGGTTATCGCGCGTACCCGCGTGGTTGCCGATTTCGGCATCGAGGCGGTGCAGGTCACGCCGACCTTCTACGTTTTCCAGACCAGCGAGGAATCGCTGTTCGGTCACTTCAAGACCATCTGGGAAACCGTCGGCGTTCCGATCGTGCTCTACAACGTGATCCCCTGGAACCTGCTGACCACCCGCTTCACGCTGCGCATCCTAAACGAGATCCCCGGGGTAGTCGGCATCAAGCAGAGCCAGGGCGACATGCACCGCGTCGCCGAACTGGTCCTGCACGCGCCGAAGGACAAGGTGATCCTGGCCGCCATCGACGACCTGCTCTACCCGTGCTTCGCCATTGGCGTCCAAGGCACGCTGGCCGCTTCGCCGGCCGCGGTGCCTGGCGTCGTGGTGGCCCTGTGGAACGCGGTGCAGGCAGGCGATCACGCTATGGCGCTCGAAATCCACAAGCTTCTGCTCAACTTCTGGAGCCTGGTGCCGCTCGAGAATCAGCCGGCCTGCGTCAAATACGCGTTGGAGACGCAGGGCTGCCACACCGGCCTGCCACGTCAACCAATGCCGTATCCAACCGCGGCCCAGCAAGCGGAGTTCGCTCCGGCACTACGAGCATTGCTGGCCGCATACGACCCAGAGCGATGATGGACTGCTGAAAAGAGGCAGGGCCGGGGCATTGCCCTGGCCTCGCTTATCGCAGCAACCACTCGCCGCATCGCCGCGTGCTGCGTGGCGACCCGATATATCTGTGGTCATGTACGGCTGAGCCGTTTTCGACGGCTAATAGAATGCGGGGTGAGCGCAACGCCGGCTGTCACGAGGTGGTCTATTACTACAGTTGCGTTTGAGAGCGTCGACGGTAGTGGGCTTCTGCGGCCTTGGCTTGGTGTCACCTTCGCCATCGGGACCAGGCGAAGACGAAGGCGGGCCTGATGATTGGCGACAAGAAAAGGCGCGCCAATAGGTAGCGTATCTCCGGCACGCTCGGCACGCCGGCGGCCATAAGGCTCAGGCGACGAGGGGCTGCGGACTCCTTTCGTTCCCTTTGCGTCCAGCGGCCTGACGAAGTTGCGCCGAGAGCCTGGCAAGGAAAGCGGCGGCAACCATGCACAGGGTCATGTGACGATGCCAACCGTGCCAGGAGCGCGCCTCACAATGGTCGAGACCGAGTTCTTCCTTAGAGCGTTGGAAGCACTCCTCAATGGTCCAACGCAGACCGGCCGCGCCGGCCAGTTCGGCAAGCCCGGTGCCGGCAGGCGCAAACACGAAGTAATAGGCGCGCGCTTCGGGATCCTGCCGACTGCGGCGGATCAGAACCCAGCGCTCGAAGCCCTCGTCAACCGTCCAGGGCAACGCGATGCGTGCCCAATCATAGAGCCGAATGCCCTTCGATCCTTCACCAGCGGCGTGCGAGGTCCACGCATCCGTGAGCAAGGCATCGGCCAGCTCCGCCGGGTCGGTCTGCAGCAGCCCCTCAGCGGTCAGCAAACGGAGATGCTGATTGGATCGCATTGCCAGCACGTAGGGCTGGTGCCGGGCTTCAAGCATCCGCCGCAGCCGCGAATCCGAACCATACAAGGCGTCGGCCAGCACCCAGGCACAGGGCACGCCCGCATCCAGCGCGGCGGAGATCAATTCGCAGGCAATCTGCGGCTTGGTCGCAAACGGCACCGTCTCAGGCACCTGAACACGGCGGCGCCTGGATGTGTCCGAGACCCAGGCTTCCGGCAGATACAGCCGCCGGTCGATCAGTGCTTGGCCAAGATGGCTGGCGTAGGCAAGAAACACGCCGACCTGGCAGTTCTCAACCCGGCCGGCGGTCCCGGAATACTGCCGCGCAACTCCAACCGAATGCGTGCCCTTCTTGAGGAAGCCCGTCTCATCCACCACCAGCACACCGCTCGGATCGCCCAAGCAGGCAACGACTTCATCGCGCGTCACGTCGCGCAACGCATCGGCATCCCAGCAAGTGCGCCCGAGCAAAGATTGCATCCGGTAGGGCCGCGACAGCGCTGCCTGCTCAGACAGTTGCCAACCAGTCTTCCGCGATATGCCAGACAGCACGCCATCGATGAAAGCGCCTGCCGATGCTCGAACTTCCGAGCGGCCAAACACCGACGCCAGCCGCGCCTTGAGCGCCGACAGTTCGCCTTCCCATGCCAACAGTGACCCCGACCATACCGCGACCGACATCGCCAGACTCCCCATCGCCAAAACGCAGGGAATCAGATCGAGATCACAAACGCAACTGTAGTACTAGAGCGGAATCCGTTCATTCTGGCTCGTATCCGGTGGCGGTGAAGTAGTTGGCCCTCGAAATGGACCCCGAGGACGGACGCCTGACCGTCTATGACGTCAACGACGAGGGTACGACTTGCCCGCCGCCTGGAACACGACGCACCGGGCGTCAGGGACAGCATTCTGGAGGGCCTCGACGAAATTCTCACCGTCAATCGC
>CAIMEK010000604.1 GCA_903839965.1 uncultured Acetobacteraceae bacterium
GGTTTCCAAATCCAGCAGCCGCAGGCTTGGGATATGGAAAGTTGGGCCGGAGTTCGGCCCATCGGGGCCAGCCATCCGTCCTGGGACGTGTCGGGAAATCCAACCAACTGACAAGAAAGGATATTTCTTTTATCTCCGCGCTTATGGGGCGGAGCCCCTGGCCTTAACTTGCCGCCACGGCGAGCCGCTGGGCGGCGCGGTGGCGGCCGATCAGGGGCAGCAGGGTCCTCAGGTTGGGCCCTTCGTCCTCGCCGGTGAGCGCCAGGCGCAGCGGCAGGGTGAGGTTCTTGCCGGCGCGGCCGGTGGTTTGCCGGATCGCCGCGGTCCAGGTGGTCCAGACCGTGGTGTCCCAGGGTTCGGCGGGCAGCGCGGCGAGGGCCGCGCGCAGGAAGTCGGCCTCGCCTTCGATGATCGGGGGCACGATGGTGCCGGCCACCACTTCCCAGTAGCCGCGCGCCTCCGACAGCAGGTCGAGGCTGCCGCGCACGGCGTGCCAGAACGCCTCGGTGCTGCCGAGCGGCAGGCGGTCGGCGACGCCGGCGAAGGGCAGCCTGGCGAGTGCCTGGCGGTTGACCGCCAGCAGGTCGCGCCAGTCGAAGCGCGGGACGGTGCGGCCCACCGCGGCGAGGCAGTCCTCGGCGGCGAGGTCGGAGGGGGTGCTGGGGCGCGCCTCCGCGGCGGTGCCGAGGCGCGCCAGGTAGCCGGCCAGGGCGTTCGGCTCGACGCCGCGCTGGCGCAGCGCGCGCAGCGTGAAGTTGCCGTCCCGGCGCGACAGCCGCTCGCCGGAGGGGCCGGTCACCGTCGGCAGGTGGGCGAGCGCGATGGCGGCGGGATCGTGGCCGAGGGCGGCGGCGAGGTCGCGCTCAATCGCGGTGGCGTTGGCCAGGTCCTCGCCACGGACGAGGTGGGTGATGCCGTCCGCGAAATCGTCGATGGCGCCGGCGAAGGCGGGGGTTGGCGTGCCGTCGGCGCGGATCACCACCGGATCGGACAGCTCGGCCAGGTTCACCCGGCGCGCGCCGGCGACGAGGTCGTGCCAGGCGATCGGCGCCTCGGACAGGCGGAAGCGCCAGTATGGCCGTTTGCCGCCGGCCTCGGCGGCAGCGCGCTGGGCGGGGGTGAGCTTCAGCATGGCGCGGTCGTAGGCGGCGGGGCGGCGCTGGCGGATACGCCGTTCCCGCTTGGCGTGCAGCTCGGCCTCGGATTCGAAGCACGGGTAGAGCCGGCCGGCGGATTTCAGCGCCTCGGCGGCGGCGCCGTAGCGGTCGGAGCGCTCGCCCTGGCGAACCTCGTCGTCCCAGTCCAGGCCCAGCCAGCTTAGGTCCTGGCGGATCGCTTCCTGCGCCTCGGTGCCGGCGCGGTCCGGCTCGGTGTTGTCCACGCGCAGGGTGACACGCCCGCCCAGGCGGCGGGCCAACAGCCAGTTGGCGAGCGCGATGCGGGCCGAGCCGACATGCAGCAGCACCGCGGGCGAAACGGCGAGCCGCAGGCGGACGGGCGGCTCGCGCGCGGTCACTGGAAGTCCAGCTCGTCGCGTCGCCGCGGATCGAGGGCGCGCCAGTCGCGTTCCTCCTCGCCGGCGCGGCGGGCGGCGAAATCGTGCAGTTCGGCGGCGCTGCGCCAGCCCTGCTCGCCGGCGTCGACCACTTCGGCATCCTCGCCCCAGGCGAACCAAGCGTCGAGCACTGCGCGGGTGGAGGCGCCGGGATTGCGGCAGCGCTCGACGCTGTCGCGCACGTAGCGGCGGGCGAAGGCGTTGGCCTGCATGAGGGTGGCGAAGCCGGCGATTTCCTCGACGACGTTGTCTTCGCTGGCGCCCGACAGGTCGAGGATGCGCACGCGCCAGCCGCCTGCGGGGGCGAACAGGTCGGTCATCTTTCGAATCCTGAGCAGCTCATGTCACCAGTCCGGTGAAGCCGTTGGTGATCGGGTAGCGGCGGTCGCGGCCGAAGGCGCGGGGAGTGATCTTCACGCCGGGCGGGGCCTGGCGGCGTTTGTACTCCGCGCGGTCCAGCATGCGCCAGACCCGCAATACCGTGGCGCGGTCGTGCCCGGCCGCCACCAGCGCATCGACGCTCTGTTCGCCCTCCACCAGGCCCTCCAGGATGGCATCCAGCACCGCATAGGGCGGCAGCGTGTCCTGGTCGGTCTGGTCGGGCTTCAGCTCGGCGCTGGGCGGCTTGGTCACCACGCGCTCCGGCATCACCGGGCCCGCGGGGCCGAGCGAACCGGCGGGGTGGTTGGCGTTGCGCCAGCGCGCCAGCGCGAACACGGCGGTCTTGTAGACGTCCTTGAGCACCGAATAGCCGCCGCACATGTCGCCGTACAGGGTGGCGTAGCCGACCGACATCTCGCTCTTGTTGCCGGTGGTCAGCAGCATGGAGCCCATCTTGTTGGAGATCGCCATCAGGATCAGCCCGCGGGCGCGCGACTGCACGTTCTCCTCGGTGATATCGGCCTGCCGGCCGGCGAACACCGGGGCCAGCACGGCGGAGAAGGCGTCCATGGCCGGGGTGATCGGCACGGTGTCGCAGGCAATGCCGAGCAGGGAGGCGCAGGCCGCCGCATCCTCCAGGCTGTCGCGGCTGGTGTACGGGCTCGGCATCATGAAGGCGCGCACCTGGTCGGGGCCGAGCGCGTCGACGGCGACGGCGGCGGAAAGCGCGCTGTCGATGCCGCCGGACAGGCCCAGGATGACCCCCGGGAAGCCGTTCTTGCGCACGTAGTCGGCCAGCCCGAGCATCATGGCGCGGTAGATGCTTTCCAGGCGCTCCGGCTCGGGCGCCAGCGGCAGCGGCGCGCAGACCAGGCGGTCGCCGTCGCGGCGCCATTCGGTGAGGGTGACGCACTCCTCGAAGAAGGGCATCTGCACGGCCAGCGAGCGGTCCGGGTTGAGCACGAAGCTGGCGCCCTCGAACACCAGTTCGTCCTGGCCGCAGACCTGGGCGCAGAAAGCGAAGGGCAGGCCGGTCTCCACCACCCGCTGGACCGCGAGCGCGATGCGGGCCTGCTGCTTGTCGGCCTCGTAGGGGCTGCCGTTGATGGAAAGCAGAATTTCCGCGCCGGTCTCGGCGAGGGTTTCGCCGACCGGGGAGAACCACCAGTCCTCGCAGATCATCAGACCCAGGCGGAAGCCGCGGAACGCCACCGGGCCGGGCGCGGGGCCGGGGTCGAACACGCGCTTTTCGTCGAACACGCCGTAATTGGGCAGCTCGTGCTTGGCGCGGCGGGCGGCAATGCGGCCGCCGTCGAGCAGCCAGGCGCAGTTGTGCAGGCGGTCGCCGTCGCGCCAGGGGCCGCCGACGACAATCGCCGGGCCGCCGTCGGCGGTGTCGGCGGCGAGGTCGGCGATGGCGGCCTCGCAGGCGGCGACGAAGGCGGGCTTGCGGATGAGGTCCTCGGGCGGGTAGCCGGCGACCGACATTTCCGGCGTGACCACCAGGTCCGCCCCCAGCCGCGCGCCCTCGGCACGGGCGCGGCGCAGCCGGGCGAGGTTGTCGCGCACCGCGCCGACATGCAGGTTGATCTGGGCGAGGGCGATCCTGAGCGTGTCCGACATGGGCGAAAGCTAGGATGGCGCGGGGCCGCGCGCAACGCGAGGGTCGGCGGCGGGCTGGCCGGTGACGGCGAGCACGGTGGCGACCGAGACCACCGCGATGCCGACGAGCCCCACCGCGCCGATCGGCTCGCCGAGCAACGCCCAGGCGCCGAACGCCGCCATGCCCGGCACCAGCGCGGTGCAGGTGGTCAAAGTCGCCGGGCCGAGCACATTCATCGCCCGGGTGAACAGGTAGTTGGCCGCCAGCACCGCCAGCGCCCCCTGCATGACGAATTGCCAGGCCACCGCCAGCGGCGGCGCCTCGTGAATGCGGGTGGGCAGCAGCAGCCAGACCGGCAGATAGACCGGCAGCGCATAAAGGCACATGGCAAGGGTGGCGTCGCGCGCGCCGATCCGCCAGTGCCGCACCGCCACCATGTAGATTGCGAAACTGGCGATCGCGGCGAGGAACAGCAGGTCGCCGCGCCAGGCGCCGGGGGTGGCGCCGAAGGTGTCCCAGGCCAGCAGCGCGATGCCGGCCGCGATCAGCCCAAGGGCGATGCAGCGCCGGGCGGTAAAGCGGTCGCCGAAGGCCAGCCACATCACCAGGGCGGACACGAAGGGCAGTCCGCCCGGGATCAGCACCGCGCCGTGCGAGGCGGGCGCAAGGCTGAAGGCGGCGTAGGCCAGCAGGCCGAAACCGAAGCAGGCGGTGACCAGGATGACGGCGGCCTGGCGCAGGCTGACGCGCGGCAGGCCGTGGCGCAGCATGAACGGCAGGGCGGCGAGCAGCGAGCCGGCGTAGCGCAGCAGGCCCATATCCCACGGCGGCAGGCCGGTGCGCGAACCGGCCCGGCCGGAAATGATGAAGCCAGTCCAGATGAACATCATGGCGAAGACGCACAGATAGCCGGCCTGACGCTCGCGGGGCGTGGGGATCATCGCCGGACGCTACCGGCCGGCGGTCGAGGTTGGCAATGGCGCGCGCCGATCCTATCAGGGAGATATTGGGAAACGTCAGGAGGCACGATGTCCGCCGCCACCACAATCCCCGACCTGTCGGCGCTGGCCTACGAAGACAAGCACGTGCGCGCCCACAAGGCGCTGGTGCACCAGACCGACGAGGTGCAGGTGAATGTCTATGTGCTGGAGCCGGGCGGGCGCATTCCGCCGCACCGGCACAGCACGAGCTGGGACCTTTCGCTGGTGATCGCGGGCGAGATCGAGGCGCGGTTCAGCGAAGGCGGCACGCTGCGGACGGTGCGCTGTGTGGCGCCGGCGATCAACCTGGTGCCGCCGGGCATCGTGCACGAGATCGTCAATCCGAGCGCCGGCGAACCGGCGACGTTCCTGCTCGTGCAGAGCCCGTCGCGGAGCTTCGATTTCGTCCGGGCCTGAAGCTCAGCGCGCGCCGCCCTTGCGCTCGCCGTTGCGGCGCAGCAGGAACTCGCGGCCGAGCTTGACCCGCGGCACGCCGTCGTATTCGACGACATCGGCGGTGGCGTAGGTTTCGTGCCAGGCGTCGGGCAGGAAACTGCCGGTGCCGATGATGTCGACAGGCGCCTTCGCGTCGGCCATTACCCGGCACTTGTCGACGCCGAAACCCGAGGAGGCGACGATCTTCACCGCCGGGAAGCCGGCCTCGTCGAGCGCCTCGCGCAGGCGCCACAGCGCGGCGGCGGAAACCCCGGTGCCGACCAGGAACCGCAGCTCGGTGTCGCTGCGGTAGCGGCGGATGGCGCCGGGCACGTGGCGCTCCAGCACCGCGTAGCTCTCGGCCGGGTCCAGCCCCTCGACGAAGCGCGCGCCGTGGGTGTCCATGCGCAGCGCCAGCCGGCCCTCGGCGGCGAGCTCCGCGAAATGGCGGCAGACCGCCAGCCCGTCGGTGATCTCGCGGCCGAAATAGTCGACCAGCACGGTCAGCGCCTCGTCGGGGAAGGTTTCGCGGAACATCTCGGCGGCGCGCAGGGTGGAACCGGCATAGCCGATCAGCGCATGCGGCATGGTGCCGCGCCCGCGCATGACCTTGCCGGCGGTGGAAAACCAGTGGGCGGTGCCGTCATTGGCGTTGCCGACGAAGCCGAGCGCCCCCTCGGCCCGCGCCGCGGCGCTGCCGACCGAGGCGGCGTAGGCCATCATGTCCTGCATCTCCGCGCCGGCGCAGTGGCGCGCGTCCATCGCCAGGAAGCCGACCTCGGGCAGCGCGAGTGCCATCTGGTAGGCATTGTGCGCGGCCACGCAGGCCGGGCCCACCTTCTGCAGCGCCAGCGTCTCCAGGTCCGACAGCATGGCCAGGCTGCCGCTGATGTAAACCAGCGGCTCGCCGGCGCCGACCCAGCTGCCCTCCGGAAACTTCACCTCGCACTCGATCTCGGTGCGACGCGCCACGGCGACGGTGGCGAGCCAGTCCAGCATCAGCCGCGGCGCCGAAATGACGGGGCGGCGGAGGAACACCGCGTAGGTGACGCGCCGGTCGCCGAACCGCTCCACGATGGCGCGGGTGCGGTTGAAATAGACATCGGTGCGCGCGGCGATGTCGGCCGCGAGCGCCGCCTCGCCACTGCCGGCCACCCGTGGCTTCGACCTCGATCCCAGCTTCAATATGGCCATTTTCCGCTACCGTGCCGCTCCGACCGAAACACCGACCAGCGCCCGCCGCGCGGTCAGCTCCTCGGCCACCAGAAAGGCGAGTTCCAGGGACTGCTCGGCGTTCAGCCGCGGATCGCAGAACGTTTCGTAGCGCGCGTCGAGGTCGGTCATGGTCAGGCCGTGCGCGCCGCCGATGCACTCGGTGACGGCGCGGCCGGTCATTTCCACGTGCACGCCGCCGGCCCAGGTGCCCTCGGCGGCGTGGGCGTCGAAGAAGCCTCGCACTTCGCGCAGGATGCGGTCGAAGCTGCGGGTCTTCAGGCCGCCATTGGCGGAGATGGTGTTGCCGTGCATCGGGTCGCAGATCCACACCACCTTGCGGCCCTCGCGATGCACCGCGCGCAGCAGCGGCGGCAGCAACTCGCCGACCTTGTCCGCACCCATGCGGCTGATCAGCGTCAGCCGGCCGGCCTCGTTGTCGGGATTGAGGCTCTCGACCAGGCGCAACAGGTCGTCCACCGGCATGGTGGGGCCGACCTTCAGGCCGATCGGATTGCGCACACCGCGCAGGAACTCGGCATGCGCTCCGTCGGGCTGGCGGGTGCGGTCGCCGACCCAGAGGAAATGCGCCGAACAGGCGGACCAGGCCCCGGAGGTGGAATCGACCCGGGTCAGCGCCTGCTCGTAGGGCAGCAGCAGCGCCTCGTGGCTGGTGAAGAAATCGGTCTCGCGAATCTGCGGCGTGGTGCCAGAGGAAATGCCGCAGGCCGCCATGAAAGCCAGCGTCTCGTCGATGCGGTGGGCCAGGTCCTGGTAGCGCTCGACCAGCGGCGAACGGGCGACGAAGCCGAGGTTCCAGCGATGCACCTCGGCCAGGTCGGCGTAACCGCCGGTGGCGAAGGCACGCAACAAATTGAGCGTTCCGGCCGACTGGAAATAGCCGGTCTCCATGCGCACCGGGTCGGGCACGCGCGCCTCGGAGGTGAACTCGGGCGCGTTGACGATGTCGCCGCGATAGGCGGGCAAGCTCACGCCATCGCGCGTTTCGGTGTCCGACGAACGCGGCTTGGCGAACTGGCCGGCCATGCGGCCCAGCTTCACCACCGGCAGCGAGGCACCGAAGGTGAGCACCACAGCCATCTGCAACAGCACGCGAAACGTGTCGCGGATGATGTTGGCGGTGAAATCCCCGAAACTCTCGGCACAGTCGCCGCCCTGCAGCACGAAAGCGTTGCCCTCGGCGGCCCGGGCCAGCGCAGCCTTCAACCGCCGCACCTCGCCGGCAAACACCAACGGCGGATAGCGACGCAGCAGA
>CAIMEK010000605.1 GCA_903839965.1 uncultured Acetobacteraceae bacterium
AGATCGACATCCTGGTCAACAACGCCGGCGCCATCCCACCCGGCACGCTGGCGATGGTGGACAACGACACCTGGCGGCGGGCCTGGGACCTGAAGGTGTTCGGGTTCATTTCGCTGTGCCGGGCGGTGTATCCCGCCATGGCGGCGCGGCGGCGTGGCGTGATCGTCAACGTCATCGGCGCCGCCGGGGAGAAATTCCCCACCAACTATATCGCCGGGGCGGCCGGCAACGCGGCGCTGATGGCGTTCACCCGCGCGCTGGGTCGGTCGGCGCCGAAGGACGGGGTGCGGGTGGTGGGCATCAACCCGGGCGCCACCGAGACCGATCGGCAGGAGACGATGCTGCGCCATCGCGCCAAGCTCGAACTCGGCGACGCGGCGCGCTGGCGCGAGCTGTGCGGGGGGATGCCGTTCGGGCGGATGGGCCAGCCGGAGGAGATTGGCTGGGCGGTGGCGTTCCTGGCCTCGCCGCGCTCGGGGTACACGACCGGGACGGTGCTGACGATCGACGGCGGGGCTTAGGGGTTTTGTTTTGACCCCTGCCCCTGCCTCGGGTCAGTGGATGACGGGGCGCGAGGGGTTGGCGGTCCATTCGGACATCGACCCGTCGTAGAGGCGGGCCGGGTGGTGCAGGATTTCCGCCAGCACGAACCAGTCCGCGGCGCCGAGATGGCCGGTGTTGCAGTAGACGATGGCCGGGCGGGCGCCGACCGCGGCGAACAGCGCGGCCAGCGCCTCGGAAGAGCGCAGCCGGCCGTCGGGAGCGAGCACGGCGCGCTGGTCCAGCGATATGGCACCCGGCAGGCGGCCGGCGGCGAACTGGGCGGCCGGGCGGGCGTCGACGAGCGCACTGGCGCCGGTGCCGGCGGCCACCATGACGTCGCGCAACTCGGCGCGCTGGCGCGGGTCGTAGCGCGGGGTGAACACGGCGGCCGGCCGCGCGGCCGCGGGGCCATGTTCCACCGGCCCGCGCCAGGCCGGCCAGCCGCCGTCGAGAATCGACACCTCGGCGTGGCCCAGCACCTTGAACGTCCAGTACACGCGCGCCGCGGCGGCGAAGTCGTCGGACACGATAATGGCCTGGTCGGCATCGGCCACACCAAGGGCGGCGATGGTGGCGCCGATGCGCTCGGGCGGCGGCAGCGCGGCGGCCGCCCCGTTCGGACCGGGCGCGCGCCATCCGGCGGCGGTGAAATCGGCGGCGACGGCGCCCGGCACGTGGGCGGCCCGGTGGTCGGCGGTGGCGCGGATGTCGAGCACCACCACGCCGGGATCGCGCAGGTGCCCGGCCAGCCAGGCCGGCGTGACCAGGGGAGCGGCAGCGTCGGCGGGGGCGGCGAACGCCAGCAGGCAGGCGGCCAGCGCCGCGAGGATAGCGCCTCGGCGGGTCGGGGAGAGCGGGGTCATGGCGGGCGCCGCCGCAGCACCACCCGTTCGGCCGAGCGGCCGAAGAAGTGATGGCCGGTGCCGCCTTCGGCCAGCACGTCGAGGAACGCCTCTGGCCGGGTGATGCGCACGCCGCCCAGGATGTCCACGCCACGGCGCAGGAAGGCATCCGGCAGCAGCCCGACGGTGGGGCCCACCACCGCCACGCGGGCATCCCGGCGGGCCAGCGCCAGCAGGTCCTCCAGCGTGCCGTTCAGCAGGGTGCTGCCGGTGAGCAGAACGACGTCGCCCTTCGGGATGACGGCGTTCGCCTCGGCCGCCGGGCGGAAGTGCGCCAGCTCCTCGGGCTTCAGCATGGCGGGGGTCAGTTCCAGCACGGTGTAGGGCTGGCGCATGCGCTTCAGCGCCCGCAGGAAGGGCACGAAGGCGCCGACCAGCACCACATGCTCCCCCGGCGCGATGGCGGCCGCGTCGAAGGCGTCGACACCGGCGCGGAGTTCGACGCCGGGATGCGACCGGCGCTGCCAGGCGGCGTCGGCGAGCGCGTTCAGGCAGGCGATGCCGACGGCGCGGCGCAGCGGATGCGGCGAGTGCAGCTCGTCGAGCAGGTCGAGCGCGGGGCGGCTGCGCAGCGAGCCGGGGGAAAGCACGGTGTCGTCGGTGGCGGGGCAGCAGGCGGCGTGCAGCTCGGGCCGCGCGGGCGTGGTGCAGGCGCCGGCGGTGCCGGTGCTGAGCGCGACGCCGGTGAAATAGAGCCCCACCACCGCCCGCGTCACGGTGACCTGCGCCAGGGTCGGGCCGAGGATGGCGGCGATGTCGGCGCGGATGTCCGCGAGCATGTCCGGGTTGCCCATTCAGATCGGCGTGCCGGGGGGCGGCGGCAGGGTGCCGGGTTGGCGGAAGGCCTCGGGCGCCTTGGCGAAGGCGGCGATCGTCCGCAGGGAGGCGGCGCGATGGGCGCGGGTGAGCGCATCGTCGCCGCCCTCGGCCAACGCGGACACCAGGCTGGCGCGCAAACTCTCGATGGCGTCGCGCGCGATGGCCACCACCAGCGGGGAGGCCTGTTCGCTGGCGGCCAGCGCCAGCAGGTGGCGCAGCGCGACATGCTCCACCACCAGCTTGGTCGCCTGGGCCAAACCGCTCTCGGCCGGCGCGTGCCA
>CAIMEK010000606.1 GCA_903839965.1 uncultured Acetobacteraceae bacterium
GAACCGACCCGCGAAGTCGGGGGCGAAGGCTTGGCCCGGGGCCGGGAGGAGGGCGGGTTCCACGAACATAGTCCTAGCATAAAGGCACGGCGGGCGCAAGGAAAAGTTTCCCGCATTTCGGGACCGCTTTCGCCACGCAAGGGCGCGGCTGTCGCGGGGCCGCTTTCGTCCCGCAAGGGCGCTTTCGCCACGCAAGGGCGTGGCTGTCGCGGGGCCGCTTTCGTCCCGCAAGGGCGCTTTCGCCACGCAAGGGCGTGGCTGTCGCGGGGTCGTGGCTGTCGCGGGCGCTCCGGTCATGGCGACCTCGACCTCCACCGCACGCGCACCCGCGATGTCGAGCTAGGCATCGCCGTTGGTCCAGCGCCAGTCGCCATGGGCGCCATCCGATTCGACCGCGTGCCAGCCGGCCCCCCTGGCCTTCCGCGGCCGATTTCCCTCATATGCACGCCCCCGCAAGGAGGCCGCCATGGTCCGCATCGTCGATGTCCGCGAGGTCACGCGCCCGATCGCCTCGCCGATCCGCAACGCCTATATCGACTTCTCGAAAATGACGACCAGCCTGGTGGCGGTGGTCACCGACGCGGTGCGCGACGGCCGCCGCGTGGTGGGCTACGGCTTCAACTCCAACGGCCGCTACGGCCAGGGCGGGCTGATCCGCGAACGTTTTTCCCCCCGCATCCTGGCCGCCGACCCCGCCAGCCTGCTGGATGCAACCGGCGACAACCTCGACCCCGACCGGGTCTGGGCGGCGATGATGAGCAACGAAAAGCCGGGCGGACACGGCGAACGCTCGGTGGCCGTGGGCACAATCGACATGGCGGTGTGGGACGCGGTGGCGAAGATCGCGGGCAAGCCGCTGTTCCGGCTGCTGGCCGAGCGGCACGGCACCGCGGCCGACCCGAAGGTCTTCGTCTATGCCGCCGGCGGCTACTACTACCCGGGCAAGGACGACGCCGCCCTCTGCGCGGAGATGCGCTCCTACCTCGACCGCGGCTACACCGTGGTGAAAATGAAGATCGGCGGCGCCCCGATCGACGAGGACAGGCGGCGCATCGAGGCCGTGCTGGCGGCAATCGGCACCCAGGCCCGGCTGGGGGTGGACGCCAATGGCCGGTTCGATCTCGAGACCGCCATCGGCTACGCGAAGATGCTGCGGCCCTACGACCTGTTCTGGTACGAGGAACCCGGCGATCCGCTCGACTACCAGTTGCAGGCGGCGCTGGCGGAATTCTACCCCGCGGCGATGGCAACCGGGGAAAACCTGTTCAGCCACCAGGACGCGCGCAACCTGATCCGCCACGCCGGCCTGCGGCCGGACCGCGACTGGCTGCAGTTCGACTGCGCCCTGTCGTACGGCCTGTGCGAATACCTCCGCACGCTGCGCATGCTCGCGGACGCGGGCTGGTCGTGGCGGCGCTGCGTGCCGCATGGCGGCCACCAGATGTCGCTGAACATCGCCGCCGGCCTGGGCCTCGGCGGCAACGAAAGCTACCCGGACCTTTTCCAGCCCTATGGCGGATTCCCCGACGGCGTCCGCGTCGAGGGCGGCCACATCACCATGCCCGAGCTGCCCGGCATCGGGTTCGAGGCAAAATCAGACCTTTACAAAGTGATGCAGGACCTGGCCGATTGAGCCCCAGGGGGTCCACCCGGGCCTGGATGTTTGCCGCCGGCAGCGGCTAGCATCCGCGCCGGGACCCGGGAGTTGCTGGCATGCCGCACGAGTCGCCACCTGAACGGCGCGTCTTCAGGCTGTACCTGATCAAGCCGTCGCACTACGACGACGACGGCTACGTGATCCAATGGCTGCGCTCGGCCATTCCGTCGAACACGCTGGCCGCGCTGCATGGCCTGGCCGCCGATTGCCGCGACCGCCGCGTGCTGGGCGACGATGTCGACATCGAAATCACCGCATACGACGAAACCAACACCCGCATCCGCCCTGAGCGCATCGCCAGCGCCATCGTCGCGGGCGGCGGGCTGGGCCTGGTCGGCATCGTCGGCGTGCAGTCCAACCAGTTCCCGCGGGCGTTGGACCTCGCCCGGCGCCTGCGCGCGCTGGGCGTGCAGGTCTGCATCGGCGGGTTCCACGTGTCGGGCTGCCTGGCCATGCTGCCCGGCATGCCGGACGACCTGAAGCAGGCGCAGGCCATCGGCGTGTCGCTGTTCGCCGGCGAGGCCGAGGAGGGGCGGCTGGACGCGGTGCTGCGCGACGCCGCCGCCGGCGAACTCCGGCCGCTGTACAACCACTTGCAGGAACTGCCGTCGCTGGCCGGCGCGCCGCCGCCGATTCTGCCGGCGGAGCAGGTGAAACGCACCGGCGGACGGCTGACCAGCTTCGACGCCGGCCGGGGCTGCCCGTTCGAGTGCTCGTTCTGCACCATCATCAACGTGCAGGGCCGCAAGTCGCGCGCCCGCACGCCCGAGGACGTGGAAGGCATCATCCGCCGCAACCTCGCCCAGGGCATCGACCATTTCTTCATCACCGACGACAACCTGGCGCGCAACCGCAACTGGGAAGCCATCTTCGACCGGCTGATCGACATGCGCGAGCGCGAGGGCCTGTTCTTCCGCTTCGTCATCCAGGTCGACACGCTGTGCCACCGCATCCCGAACTTCATCGAGAAGGCGGCGCGGGCGGGGGTGACGCGGGTGTTCCTGGGGCTGGAGAACATCAACCCCGACAGCCTGAAGAGTGCCAAGAAACGCCAGAACCGCATCGCCGAATACCGGGAAATGCTGCTGGCCTGGAAGGCGCAGCGCTGCTTCACCTATGCCGGCTACATCCTGGGTTTTCCGAACGACACGCCGGAGACGATCGTGCGGGACATCCGGATCATCCAGCGCGAACTGCCGCTCGACCTGCTGGAGTTCTTCTGCCTGACGCCGCTGCCCGGCTCCGAGGACCACAAGCGGCTGCACAACGGGGGCACCTGGCTGGACCCCGACATGAACAAGTACGACCTGGAACACGTGGTCACGACGCATGCGGGGATGACCCATGCGGAGTGGGAGGGCGCCTACCGGTTGGCCTGGGAAACCTACTACACGCCCGAACACATGGAGACGGTGATGCGCCGGGCGGCGGCCACCGGCATCAGCCCGGGCAAGATGATGTTTCTGCTGGTGTGGTTCTGGGGCTTCGTGTTTGTCGAGAAACTGCACCCGCTGGAAGGCGGCTACCTGCGCCGCAAGGTGCGCACCGACCGCCGGCCCGGCCTGCCGATCGAGCCGGCGCTGCTGTTCTGGCCGAAATACCTGGGCGGGCTGGTCGCCAAGCATGCCCGCATCGCCGGCATGGTCTGGCGCATGGCCCGCGTGCGCCGCGCCATCAAGGCCGACCCGAACCGCCGGGCCTACATGGACACGGCCCTGACCCCCGTCGGCGCCGGCGACGTGGACGAGCTGGAAATGTTCCAGGTGACGGAATCGGCGCGGCAGGCCGGGGACAAGGTGCGGCGCGACGCGGCGAGGGCGGCTGCGCGGGCTGGCGCGGCTGCGGAATGAAGGCGAGGGCGCTGCCCTCGACCCGCCAAGGGCCGTGAGGCCCTTGGAACCCGATACTTTTGTCTTGGCTGCGCAGCAGCCCATCAATCCCAATTCGATATCATTTGATGGCTGCTGCGCAGCCAAGAAAGCGAATGGGTTCCAAGGGCC
>CAIMEK010000607.1 GCA_903839965.1 uncultured Acetobacteraceae bacterium
CCGCCGAGCAGGCGCCGGATCGGGTTGACGATGCGGTTGGCGGTGGGGGCAACGGATAACAGTTCGATGGCGGCGGGCTCGGCGAGCAGGGCCTGGATTTGCGAGCCATGGCAGGCGGCCTCGGAGCCGAGTTCGCGCACCAGCCAGCCGCGGCTTGTGGGCAAGGCGGGGCCGCTCGGATGCGGGCCACTGCGACCGGGCTTGCGGGGCTTCGGCAGATGGCCGGCGGCGAGGTGGGCCATCAGGCGCTCGCAGCGGCGGGCGACGCGGTTGAGGCGGTTCCAAAGCGGGACGATGAGGAGGACGAGGCGCGGGTTGCGCAGGAAACCGGCGGCGACGAGCTTGGCCAGCCCGGCGAGGATGCGGCCGAACCGACCCGCGAAGTCGGGGGCGAAGGCTTGGACCGAGGCCGGGAGGAGGACTGCGCTCACGAAAATAGTCCTAGCATAAAGCCGCGGCGATGGCAAGGAAAGGATTCCCGCATTTCGCTACGCGAATGCGGGCTACGTGGTGGGGATGGCGGGGCATGCGCGGCCGCCGGGGCGGGGGTTTGACAGGACGCTCCGACGCGAACGCGAAGGGTGGCTACGTCTGCCCCTTGTATTCAGTTAAGCGCGTGATCATGTGGATGATGGGCTGACCGACAGACGCCAAGGCCAACCCGTCACAACACGATCCTGATAGCGTCACCCAACCAAATCGATATTTGCGGTGCTGACGACGATTGCGGACCACTTGGTCTGTGATCCGGTCGTATCGCCGCATCTCTTTCATTATTATTCAAAAATAAGGTGAGCTTCATGTCTCGTGGCATAACGAAGACACTTGTGCTCGTCGGCCTCGGTTTCGCCCTGGCCGGATGCGGCTACAGCACCGGCGACCGAGCCGCCTCGGGTGGTCTGCTCGGGGCCGGCGCAGGCGCGGCGGTTGGTGCCGTCACCGGCGGCAGTCCGCTTACCGGCGCCTTGGTCGGCGGTGCGATCGGCGCCGTCGGTGGTGCCGCGACCAGCCACAACGACGTTAATCTCGGGCGCCCGGTCTGGCGTTGATAAACCCGAATTCCAAAGGAATTCGGGTTTGGCTTTGTCTGGCGCGCAGCCGCCACTCCAACCCTGCTTCACCCAAAAGGATTCTTCCAAATGCGCAAGTACCTTTCGATCGCGTTCGCTCTTCTCCTGCTGGTCGCCGCCGCGCCTCTGCTCGGTGCCTGCCACACCACGGCCGGCGCGGGCGAAGACCTCTCGGCCGCCGGGCACGCGATGACCAACAGTGCCGACAGGCACACGCCGTAAACCGCCGCGCCCCGTGCCGAAACAACAGCAACAGGGAGGAAAACCGACATGGATAAGGACAGAGTCATCGGCGCCGGCAAGGAGATGGCAGGCAACGTGAAGCAGGCCGTCGGCAAACTCGTCGGCGACAGCAAGCTGCAGGCCGATGGCAAGGCCGAGCAGGTCGCCGGCAAGGTGCAGAATTTTGTCGGAAACGTGAAGGACGCGCTGAAAGGCCAGTAGGCCCTGCGCGGCATCCTTCTCGCCGTCATCATTGCGTTGCTGATCGGTGCGTTGCCAACCCGGCCGATAGCGCCCTTGGGGTTACTTTCCCGGCGGCGGTCTCGGCTTGGTGCCGGCTGTCGTTTTGGTGCCGATGCTCGCCGGGCGACTCCGAGTTCAGCGACGAACACACACGTTCATTCAAGAGGTATCAACATGCGTGCATCCTTTCGACAGGCGGCTTTCGCGGCCACGGCCATCATTGGTCTGAGCGCCTTCGCCGCCGGGGCGGCGCCGCTTGCGGCCGGCGATGCCACCCCCGTTTCCCCGAGCGCCATGGCCAACAGCCCGGCCCAGCAGCGCACCCATCGCAGCATGACAGGGCAGATCGAGCAGCGGATTACCAGCTTGCACGCCAAGCTGCAGATTACCGTGGCACAGCAGCCGCTGTGGGACCGGTTCGCGCAGGTGATGCGCGATAACGCGGCGAATATGGACGCGACGTTCCAGCATCGCGTGCAGACGCTCTCTGGCATGACCGCTCCGGAGAACATGGAGTCCTATGCCAAGGTCGCCACGGCCCATGCGCAGGACGTGGAGAAGCTGGTACCGGCCTTCCAGGCGCTCTATACCACCATGACCGATAGCCAGAAGCGGCTGGCCGACCAGGCCTTCCGCGATGGCGCCAATCATGGTGCGCCCGCACGGCGCGGCTAGGAGGGGCAAATGACCCATCCGATCGGAGTGCGTCTTCCGACCTGCACGCTGCGTCTTGCGCTGGTCTTCGGCCTGGCCGCCGCGACGCTGACCGGAATGCTCGCCGGACCGGCCCATGCCGAAAACAACCAGGAGTCTCAGAACCAGAACCGGCGGGGCAACCAGGGACGCCAGCATGCGGTGCAGCAGGGGCACTGGCAGAATCAGCATTGGAACAACGGCGGCTACCGGGGCCCGGACATGTACTACAGCGCACCGCCGGTGATTTACCAGCCGCCCACCTATTACCAACAACCCGGCGCGATGCTCAACTTCGTTTTTCCGCTCGTCATCCGCTGATCGGTTGCCCGTGAGTCGGCCGGAAGGCCCGCTCACGCGCAACCTGTCCGCAATCGATCCGATTGGAAGGAAGCCATCCTCATGCGCACTCTGAGCCTTGCCGCAATGGCCCTGCTTGGCATGACCGCGATGACGGCGCTTGCCCAGGCGCCATCCATCGACCCTGCCACGGGTGCACGGCCGGGCCATGAGCCCGGCATCGGCGAGTCGCTGCCCCGGTCCCTGCCACC
>CAIMEK010000608.1 GCA_903839965.1 uncultured Acetobacteraceae bacterium
AGCTTCTTGTACTTCACGCGATGCGGGATGATGGAATCCTGACCCAGCCGGCGCATCTTGTCTTTTTCATAGTCCTGGAAATTGCCCTCGAACCATTCGACATGGCTTTCGCCTTCGAAGGCCAGGATATGCGTAGCGATGCGATCGAGGAACCAGCGGTCATGGCTGATGATGACGGCGCAGCCGGCGAATTCGATGAGGGCGTCTTCCAGGGCGCGCAGGGTGTCGACGTCGAGGTCGTTGGTCGGTTCGTCGAGCAGGATGACGTTGTGTTCGATCTTCAGCATCTTGGCCAGGTGCACGCGGTTGCGCTCGCCGCCGGACAGGATGCCGACCTTCTTCTGCTGGTCCGAGCCCTTGAAGTTGAATGCGCCGACATAGGCGCGCGAGGGGATGGTTCGCTTGCCCAGGTAGATGACATCGGTGCCGTCGCTGATTTCCTGCCACACCGTCTTGTCGGGATCGAGGCTGTCGCGGCTCTGGTCGACGTAGCCGAGTTTCACCGTATCGCCGATGCGCAGCGCGCCGGCATCGGGTTGTTCCTGGCCGATAATCATGCGGAACAGGGTGGTCTTGCCGGCGCCGTTCGGGCCGATCACCCCGACGATGCCGCCCGGCGGCAGTTTGAAGTTGAGGTCGTCGATCAGCAACTCGTTGCCGTAGCCCTTGCGGAGTCCTTCCGCCTCGATGACGATGTTGCCCAGGCGGGGGCCGGGCGGAATGACGATTTCCGCCACGCCGGCGGCCATTTCCTGGTTCCGCTGTAGCATCTCCTCGTATTTCTGGATGCGCGCCTTGCTCTTGGTCTGCCGCGCGCGCGGGCTGGCGGCGATCCATTCCTCTTCGGCGGCCAGCGCGCGCATGCGCGCGGTTTCTTCCTTCTCCTCCTGGGAGAGCCGCTTCTGTTTCTGTTTCAGCCAGGAGGAATAGTTGCCTTCGAACGGATAACCGCGGCCGCGTTCGATCTCCAGGATCCAGTTGGTCACGTTTTCCAGGAAGTAGCGGTCGTGGGTGACCACCAGCACGGTGCCGGTGTAGTCGTGCAGCGTTTTTTCCAGCCAGGCGACGGATTCGGCGTCGAGATGGTTGGTCGGTTCGTCGAGCAGCAGCAGGTCGGGCTTTTCGAGCAGCAGCCGGCACAGCGCCACGCGCCGGCGTTCGCCGCCGGAGAGGTTGGTCACCGGGCTGTCGGGCGGCGGGCAGCGCAGGGCATCGAGCGCGATTTCGATGCGGCGGTCGAGTTCCCAGCCGTCCTCGTGGTCGATCTTTTCCTGCAGGTCGGCCTGTTCGGCCAGCAGGGTGTCCATTTCCGCGTCGTCCATCGGCTCGGCGAAGCGGGCGGAGATTTCATTGAAGCGTTCGATCGCGGCCTGCAGCGGAGCGAACGCCTCGGCGGCGTTTTCCCCCACCGTCTTGGTGGGATCGAGGTGGGGTTCCTGCGGCAGGTAGCCCACCCGTGCCCCTTCGGCGGCCCAGGCTTCGCCGCCGAATTCGGTCTCGATGCCGGCCATGATCTTCAGCAGGGTGGACTTGCCGGCGCCGTTGATGCCGAGCACGCCGATCTTCACGCCCGGCAGGAACGACAGGGTGATGCCCTTGAAGACTTCCCGGCCGCCCGGGAAGGCCTTGGTCAGGTCTCGCATGACATAGACGTACTGGTAGCTGGCCATGAGCTGGCTCCCTCGCGGGCGGACAGGGGTAGGGGTTCGCGGCTGTTCTAGGGGCGCCGGCGCGCCCGCGCAAATGCCACTGGCGCGATAGCGGCGGGGCCAGACATGCAGCCGGGCGGCGCGGCGCACAGCCCTGCAACCGCAACATGCCTCACGGCGGGTCTGCGTCACATTCGTTGCGTCAGGATTGCCGGCAGTGCATGTTCCACTCCGCAACGGGTCGTTAATGGACGGAAACAGGTTAAGGCGGGGCGTTCCCGCCCGCCGGCGGCCGGTTTGCAGCAGGGAGAAAACGATCGTGGACGCAACAGCGCCAATGGTGCGCGGAGTCGATCCGCTTGAGAAAGAGACCATCAGAAAGGTCGGCTGGCGGCTCATTCCGATACTTATGCTCGGCTATTTCTGTGCCTACCTGGACCGCTCGAACGTCGGCATGGCCGCGACGACCATGGTCAAGGACCTGGGCTTTACGAACGCGGTGTTCGGCTTCGGCGCCGGCCTGTTCTTCTGGGGCTATTTCCTGGCGGAAATCCCGAGCAACCTGGTCCTCAGCAAGGTTGGCGCGCGGCGCTGGATCGCCCGTATCCTGATCACCTGGGGCATCATCGCCTCGCTGACCGGCTTCGTGTGGAGCGAGGCAAGCTTCTACTGGAACCGCGTGTTCCTCGGCCTTGGCGAAGCCGGGTTCTATCCGGGCGTGGTGCTCTACCTGACCTGGTGGTTCCCCTCGCAATACCGCACCCGGTTCATGTCGATGTTCCAGTCGGCCAGCGTGATTTCGCTGTTCATCGGGCCACCCATCGGCGGGCTGCTGATGTACATGGACGGCATCGCCGGGCTGCACGGCTGGCAATGGCTCTACATCGTGGAAGGACTCCCGCCGATCATCACCGGCTTCATCACCTATAAGCTGCTGACCGACCGGCCGAAGGACGCGATGTGGCTGAGGCCGGAACAGCGCACCTGGCTGCAGGAGCGGCTGGACTCCGAGCACGCGGCGAAGGAAGCGATCCGCAAATACTCGCTGCGCGACTCGTTCTGCGACAAGAAAATATGGCTGCTCACCCTGGCTTATTTCGGCCAGAACGTGTCGGGCTACGGGCTGGTGTTCTTCCTGCCGCTGATCGTCAAGGGCCTCGGCGTATCGCAGGACTGGGTCGGGGTGGTCAGCGCCCTGCCCTATCTGTGCTCGTTCGTGGTGATGATTGCCCTCGGCTACCACTCCGACCTCACCGGCGAACGGACCTGGCATGTGGTGTTCTCCTGCGCGCTCTGCGCTGCCGGGTTGGGTGCCTGCATCTTCATCAGCGATCCGTACATCACGATGGTGGCGATCTGCATCGCCGTGTCGGGTCAGAAGAGCATCGCGCCGCTGTTCTGGTCGATCCCCAGCGCCATGCTGACGGGTGTCGCCGCGGCGTCGGGCCTCGCCATGATCAATGCGATCGGCAACCTCGGTGGCTCGCTGGGGCCAACCGTCTATGGCATCGTGAAGGATGTCACCGGCAGTTCGAGCCTCGGGCTGCTGTGCCTCGCGGCGGCGCCGGTGGTTACCGCGCTCTGCATGATCGCGGTCGGCCACGACCGCCGGCTGGAAGGCATCGCGCGACGCTAGCGGCGGGGCTTCGTGCCAGGGACGGCCGGGCGTTCGCACGCCCGGCCGTCTGCGTACTGATCGCCGCCGATACTTGCCCCATGCCCCGATCTGCGTAGCGGCGAAAAGTGCCGCGGCCGTCGTTACTTTCCGTTGTCTTCGGGCGAATCGGAGCGCATGGTCCGTTCCAACATCGGCCAGCTAAAGGCGAGGAGTTCGACTTCGACCCGCTGACAGCAACGATGCGTGCGCGGGCCGAAGGTTTCGCCGGCGGCCGATGCGCAGCAGGGAGAAAACGACCATGGCGGCAATACTGGCGACGGCGCGCGGCGTCGAACCGATCGAGAAGGAAACCATCAAACGAGTGGCCTGGCGGCTGATGCCGCTGCTCATGCTGGGCTTCTTCTGCGCCTGGCTGGACCGCTCCAACGTCGGCATGGCCGCGCCGACCATGAGCCCGAATCTGGGGTTCTCGAATGCCGTGTTCGGCTTCGGCGCCGGCGTGTTCTTCTTCGGCTATTTCCTGGCCGAGATTCCGAGCAACCTGATCCTCAACAAGTATGGGGCCCGGCTCTGGTTCGCCCGCATCCTGATCACCTGGGGAATCATCTCCGGGCTGACCGCCTTCGTGTGGGGCGAGTGGAGCTTCTACGGCGTGCGCTTCCTGCTCGGCGTGGCCGAAGCCGGCTTCTACCCTGGCGTGGTGCTCTACCTGATCTGGTGGTTCCCCTCCTATTACCGCACCCGGATGATGGCGATCTTCAGCACCTGCAGCTCGCTTTCGCTGATCATCGGCATGCCGATCTCGGGGCTGATCCTGCGCATGGACGGGATCATGGCGCTGCACGGCTGGCAGTGGCTGTTCATCCTCGAGTCGCTGCCGCCGGTCATCATGTGCTTCGTCATGTTCTTCCTGCTGACCGACCATCCGGCGGACGCGGCGTGGCTGAAGCCGGACCAGAAGGCCTGGCTGATCGAGCGGCTGGGCTCGGAGCGGGCGCAGCGCGAGGCGATCCACAAGTTCTCCCTCGGCGAGGCACTTTCCAACCCGAAGTTGTGGCTGCTGACGCTGGCCTATTTTTGCGCGATGGCCTCGACCTACGGGCTGGCGTTCTTCATGCCGCTGATCGTCAAGGGGCTCGGCGTTTCGCTGAACTGGGTCGGGCTGGTGAGCACCATCCCCTACATCTTCGGCCTCGTGGCGTTGCTCTACTGGGGCTGGCATTCCGACATCACCGGCGAGCGCCCCTGGCACGTGGCCAGCGCCGCCTTGCTGTGCGCGGCGGGGATGGCGGCCTGCGCCATCATCGGCGTCGGCCACCCGGTGCTGTCGATGATCGCGCTGACCATTGCGATGATGGGCCAGGGCTCCATCTCGACGATCTTCTGGTCGATCCCCAGCGCCTTGCTGACCGGCACC
>CAIMEK010000609.1 GCA_903839965.1 uncultured Acetobacteraceae bacterium
CGATGCCCGGCACGTGCCTTCACGTGACGCCTTCGCGCGCCTGCTGGCGCCCTAAATGTTACGTAATCGTATCTATTAGCCGGCTTTCCCGCTCCCCTTGCTTGACCCTTGTCGGTGGCGGTGCCCAGGATACCGCATGTCAATCGAACCCGATCCGGCCACCGGCCTCCCCCGGCTGCGGTTGGCCAACCTGCCCACGCCGTGCACCGAAGCGCCTGTTCTGGCCGCGCGGATCGGCCTGGAGGCGCTGCTGGTCAAGCGCGAGGACCTGTCCGGGCCGGCGCTGGGCGGCAACAAGCTGCGGCAGATCGATTTCTTCCTCGCCGCCGCGCTGGCGGCCGGCGCCGACACCGTGGTCACCACCGCCGCGTCGCAGTCGAATTTCTGCCGCGCCCTGGCCGGCGCCTGCGCCGTGGCGGGACTCGGCTGCCACCTGATGCTGCGCCGCGCCGGGGGCACCGCGCTGCAGGGCAACCTGCTGCTCGATGTGGTGTTCGGCGCCACCGTGCACTGGACCGACCAGACCGACCCCTGGTCGCTGTCGGTGTGCGAGGAGCTGGGCGCCATCCTCGACGGCTTGCGCGCCGCCGGCCGCAAGCCGCATCTGATCCAGCTGCCGGGCGAAACCGCCGCGCTGGCGGTCGCGGGTTGGGTGTCCGGGGCGGCGGAACTGCATGCGCAGCTTGGCGCCGACGAGCCCGACGCGATCGTGCTGGCCTGCGGCTCCGGCCTGACCTGCGCCGGGCTGGCGCTCGGCTTCAAAACGCTGGGGCGGCGCACCCGCGTGGTCGGCATCAGCGTGCAGCAGCCGGCCGCCCGCCTGCGTCCGTGGATCCTCGAGGCGGCCGGGCGTGCCAGCGCGCTGCTGGGCACGGCGACGCATCTGGGGGAGGCGGATTTCGACCTGCTCGACGGCTATGTCGGGCCCGGCTACGGCCGGCCCTCGGAGGCCTCCGTCGCCGCGGTGCGGCTGGTGGGCGCGCAGGCCGGGCTGGTGCTCGATCCGGTCTACACCGGCAAGGCCTTCGCGGCGCTGGCCGATCTGGCGGCCGGGGGTACGTTGGGGCGACGGGTGGTGTTCCTGCACTCCGGCGGGGCACCGGCGCTGTTCGTGCACGCCGACGCGTTCCGCACGTGACGCTGGACCTCGAGCTGGGCCGGCCCGGGCGGCATCGCGGGGCGTTGCTGGTGGGGCACTCGCGCGACGACTCCGCCTATGGGCGGCTCGAGATCCCGGTGTTTTCGCTGATCGGAGCGCCCGGCCCGACCGTGCTGTTCACCGGCGGGGTGCACGGCGACGAGCACGAGGGGCCGATCGTGCTGGCCGAGTTGGTGCGCCGGCTCGATCCGGCCGGGTTGCGCGGCCGCGTGGTGGTGGTGCCGCGCGCCAACCTGCCGGCGGCCCGTGCCGCGCGGCGCACCTCGCCGGTCGATGGCGGCAACCTGGCGCGGCTGTTCCCGGGCGATCCGGCGGGCGGGCTCACCGCCGCCATCGCCGCCGCCATCACCACCGGGCTGCTGCCGTTGGCCGATGCGGTGGTGGACCTGCACGCCGGCGGGGCCAGCCTGGACTACCTGCCCTGCGCCTGGGGCCGGCTGCCCCGGGACGCCGCGCTGGCGGCGCGCACGCTCGACCTGCTGCTGGGTTTTGGCGCCGCGCTGACCGTGGTGAACCCGAACCCGGACGGCGGCGGCACGCTGGTCGCCCAGGCGCTCGCGGCGGGCATTCCGGCGATGGCGGCCGAACTGGGCGGCGCCGGCGCGGTCAGCCCCGCCAGCCTGGCGCTGGCCCGCCGGGGTTGCCGCAACGTGCTGATGACGCTCGGGGTGCTGGAGGGGGCCGTCGCTCCGCCCGGCCGGCTGCTGCGCCTGCGACCCTCGCATTTCCTGCGCAGCCCCGGTTTCGGTCTGTTCGAGCCGGCGGTGCCGCTCGGCCTCGAGGTGCAGGCCGGCGAGCCGGCCGGCTGGCTGCACGACCCCGAACGGCCCGAGGAGGAGCCGCGCGCGCTGGCCTTCCCGGCCTCCGGATTAGTGCTGTGCCGGCGCGTGCCCGCGCCCTGCGTGCCGGGCGACGTGCTGCTGCACCTGGCCGAGGACACCGACCGGGCGGCCTTGCTGTAGCTACCGCCGGCCGAACAGGCGTTCGATTTCGGCCCGCGTCAGCTTCAGCCAGGTCGGGCGGCCGTGGCTGCAGGTGTCGGCGCGCGGGGTCGCCTCCATCTGGCGCAGCAGCGCGTCCATCTCGGGCAGGCCGAGCCGCCGGCCGGCGCGGATGCTGCCGTGGCAGGCCAGCCGCGCCAGCACCGCGTCGAGCCGTGCCGCCAGCGCCGTGCTTTCGTCCATCTCCGCCAGTTCGTCCGCCAGGTCGCGCAGCAGCGGCCCCGGATCGGGCGCGCCCAACGCCGCCGGCAGCGCGCGCACCAGCACCGCGCCGGGGCCGAACGCCTCGATTTCCAGGCCCAGCCCGGCCAACTCGGGAGCGCGCGCCTGCAGCCGGCCGACGTCGGCCTGCGGCAGGTCCACCACCGCCGGCAGCAGCAGCGGCTGGGCGGCCACGCCGCCATCCAGCAACTGCGCCCGCAGCGCCTCGTGGGTCAGCCGCTCATGCGCGGCGTGCTGGTCCACCAGCACCAGCGAGCCATCGGCGGCCACCGCCATGATGTAGGTGTCGAGCACCTGGGCCACCGGGGCGCCGAGCGGGAAGGCGTCCGGGTCGCGCTCGGTGAACGGGCCGTGGAAGCGGTCCGCCGGACGCACCGCGGGGGAGCCCAGCGCCAGCGAGGCGTCCGCCAGGCCGGACTGGGCCGGACGAACCGGGGTCAGCGCCAGCGCGGGGCGGCCGGTATGCGGCCGCATGGGCGGGGCGGGGCGGGGCTGCATCAGCGAGCCGCTCGCCCCGGCACCGCCGGCCAGCGCGCGGCCGAGGGCGGAAATCACCAGCGAGCGGACCTCGCCGGCGTCGCGAAAGCGCACCTCGGCTTTCGCCGGGTGGACGTTCACGTCCAGCTCCTCCGGCGGCAGCTCGAGATACAGCGCCACCACCGGGTGCCGGCCGTGCGCGATGACATCGCGGTAGGCGACGCGCACCGCGGTGCGCAGCACCGGGTCGGCCACCGGCCGGCCATTCACCACCAGTGCCTGCGCCGCGGTGGTGGCACGGGTGACGCCGGGCGCGGCGGCGTAGCCGGTGAGGCGCAGCGCGTTGCGCACCCCCTCGACGGGCAGCAGCGCCGCCGCCTCGGCGCCCAGCAGCGCGGCGACGCGCGCAGCGCGGTCCTGGCCGGGCAGGTCGAAGGCCACGCGTCCATCGTTGACGAAGCGCAGGGCGACCTGCGGGGCGGCCAGCGCCAGCCGGCGGACCGTGGCTTCGACGGCATCGGCCTCGGCGCGCGGGGACTTGAGGAATTTCCGCCGTGCCGGGGTGGCGAAGAACAGGTCGCGCACCACCACGCGGGTGCCGGGCGGACCCGCGGCGGGGGCGGGCGTGCCGACCCGGCCGCCGTCGACCTCGATGGTGGCGGCGGCGTCCGCGTCCGGGGGCCGTGAGGTGATGGCGAGCCGCGCCGCCGCGCCGATGCTCGGCAACGCCTCGCCGCGGAAACCGAGGGTGGCGATGTGCACCAGGTCGTCGCCGGCGAGCTTGGAGGTGGCGTGGCGCTGCACCGCCAGCGCCAGCTCGTCGGCCGACATGCCGGCGCCGTCGTCGACCACCTCGATGCGGTCGATGCCGCCGCCGGCGATGGCAACGGCGATGCGGCGGGCGCCGGCATCCAGCGCGTTCTCCACCAGCTCGCGCACCACCGCAGCCGGCCGCTCGATCACCTCGCCGGCGGCGATGCGATTGACGGTGGTCTCGGGCAGCAGCCGAATCCGGCCGGCACGCGTTTGCATGCCGGCAGTATGCGCCTTCCGGATTACCGATTCCCAGCCGCCGGCGTCAGGCCTCGCCGCGGAGCGCCTTGAAGCGGGCGATCAGGGCGCTGGTGGACGCGTCGTGCCGGGCCGGCTGCGTGCCGGGGTGCAGCTCCGGCAGGATGCCGCCGGCCAGCACCTTGCCCAGCTCCACGCCCCACTGGTCGTAGCTGTCGATGCCCCAGATCGCCCCCAGCACCGCCACCTTGTGCTCGTAGAGCGCGATCAACCGGCCCAGCGTGTAACCGTCCAGCCGGCGATACAGGAGGGTGTTGCTGGGGCGGTCGCCGGAGAACACCCGATGCGGCGCCACCGCGTCGATGCTCGCCGGGGCGACGCCGGCCGCCGCCATTTCGGTGCGCACCTCGGCCACGGTCTTGCCGCGCAGCAGCGCCTCGGCCTGGGCGAAGGCGTTGGCCGCCAGGATCAGGTGCGCCTCCGGCCGGTCGTGGTCGGGCACCGCCGCGAGCAGGAAATCGACCGGGATCACCTGGGTGCCCTGGTGCACGAGTTGCATGAAGCTGTGCTGCGCGTCGGTGCCGGGCTCGCCGAACAGCACCGGACAGGTGGCGCGCTGCACGGGCCGGCCGTCGAGCATCACCGACTTGCCGTTGCTCTCCATTTCGAGCTGCTGGAGATAGGCGGGCAGGCGGCTCAGCCGGGCATCGTAGGCCAGCACGCAGTGGGTACGATAGCCCAGCCCATTGATGTGCCAGAGCGCCGTCAGCGCCAGCAGCACCGGCAGGTTGTCGGCGAAATCGGCGTCGCGGAAATGCAGGTCCATCGCCCGGCCGCCGTCCAGCATGGCCTGGAACGGCTCCCAGCCGGCGGCCAGCGCGATCGACAGGCCGATCGACGACCACAGCGAGTACCGCCCGCCCACCCAGTCGCGGAAGCCGAACATGCGCTCCGGGGCGATGCCGAAGGCGGCGACTGCCTTGGCATTGGTCGACAACGCGGCGAAATGCGCCCTGACTGCCGCTTCGCCCAGCGCGCCGGCGATCCAGGCGCGGGCGGCGCCGGCGTTGGTCATGGTCTCCAGCGTGGTGAAGGTCTTGGACGCCACCAGCACCAGC
>CAIMEK010000610.1 GCA_903839965.1 uncultured Acetobacteraceae bacterium
CGTCGGCGCGCGGAACCACGCCAGCGGGGGCAGCCGGAACGGGAGCAGCCGCGGCAGGGGCGGCCGGGGCGCGGGCGCGCAGCGCGGCGAGGTCGCGCTGGGCCTCTTCCAGCCCCTGCGCGACGGCGCGCTCCAGCCAGCCGGTCGCCGCCTCGAGGTCGGTCTCGCCGGCGAGCCCGCGCGCCAGGTAGCGGCCCAGCATCATCTGCGCGTGCGGGTGGTCGCGCTCGGCGGCCATGCGGAACCAGCGCTGCGCCTGCTGCCGGTCCCAGGGCACGTCGTGGCCGCCGCCGAGCATGGCGCCGGCGGCGAACATGGCGCCGGCATGGCCGCCATTGGCGGCGCGCTGGAACATCGCCAGGGCGGCGACATGGTCCCTCGGGCCGCCGCGGCCGTTCACCATCATCTCGCCCACCGCCACCTGGGCGTCGGCCATGCCGCCATCCGCGGCGCGGCTGACCCACTTGCGGCCCTCGACCAGGTCCTGCGGCACGCCGCGGCCCTCCAGCAGCATCCGGCCATACCAGTACTGCGCGTTGACCACGCGGTCGGCGGCCTTGCGCAGCCATTCGGCGGCGCGCTTGTCGTCGCGCTCGACGCCGACGCCCTGGGCCAGGCAGACGCCGTAGTTGAAGGCGGCCACCAGGTCGCCCGAGGCGGCGGCCTGCTCGAACCACTCGCAGGTCCGCACCGAGTCTTCCGGTGTGGCGTTGCCCTGCAGCACCAGCGTGGCGAGGTCGTATTTGGACTGGGTGTCGCCGGCCTCGGCGGACACGCGGAACCAGCGCGCCGCCTCGGCGGCGTCGCGCGGCACGCCGGCGCCGGTAAGGTGGAGCATGCCGAGCGCGCGGGCGGCCGTGCGATGGCCGGCATCGGCCGCCCGGCGGAACCACATCGCCGCCTCGGCGTGGTTGGGCGGCAACTCGCCGCCGCGGGCATACATGTCACCCACCATCGCGGCCGCCTCGGGGTCGCCGGCGAGGGCGGCCCGGCGCAGCCAGGATTCCCCGCCCACCGGGTCCTTCGCCACCCCGTGCCCTTCCATCAGGGCCAGCCCCCAGCGCGCCTGGGCGGAGCGCAGGCCCTTCTCGGCGGCCGCCTTGTAGAAGCCGACCCCGCGCTCGACGTCCTTGTCCACGCCCTGGCCCCGCTCCAGCAGCACGCCGAACAGGTACTGGGCGGTGGGCAGGCCCGCCTCGGCGGCGCCGGCCAGCTGGGTGGCGCCCTCGGTGAACTGTTCCGGCGTCTTGGCGGTGCTCAATACCGCCAGGCCCAGGCCCAGGCGGCCCTGCGGACAGTCGGCGGCGGCGGAGCGGCGGTAGAGCGCCTCGGCGGCCTCCAGGTCGCGCACCTCCTCGGGGCCGGAGGTGAGGATGAAGCCGAGCAGCGCCTGCCCGTCCGGCGAACCGGCGTCCGCGGCCTTGCGCGCCCAGGCCATGGCGCGTCCGAAGTCGGGTTTGGCCGGCTCGTTCTGGGTGAACAGCGCCGCCGCCGGACGGCCGGCGGACAGCGCGGAAGCCTGGTTGGCCGCGTCCGCGGCGTGGCTGCCGGGGATGCCGTGCACATACAGCGCCGCCAGCATCGACTGCGCCTCGACATGGCCGCTCGACCCGGCCCGTTCCAGCCAGCGCGCCCCTTCGACCGCGCTCGGTGGCACCCCGACGCCTTCGAGGTAGCAGCGCGCGACCTGGAACTCGGCCTCGGGCAGCTTCGCCTCGGCGGCCTTGGCCAGCAGCGGGAAGGCCTCCGGGCGCTTGCCCTGCGCCATCAGCCGTTCGGCCTGCTGCAACGCCCTGGTCGAAGACTTCATCCAACCGAACAGATCGGCCATCGCCATCAGGCTCCGCAAACCGAAAAAGTTCCGCAGCGCCTCATGGCTCGCGCATGCCCTCGGAAGCGACCGGGATATAGCGGGACATCAGGTAGGCCAGCACGGTGCGGGTGCCGACGCGGATGTCCGCCTGCACCGGCATGCCGGGCACGATCTGCGCGCCCTGCGGCAGGTCGTGCAGCCGCACCTCGTCGATCGACATCTTGGCGCGGAAGAACAGCACCCCCATCGCCCCCTGCGCGCGCGACTTGCTCTCCTTCGTCGGCGGCGCCTCGGGGTCCTTGAAGCTGTCGGGGCTGACCGAGCGCACCGTGCCGGTCGCCGTGCCGTACAGGCCGTACGGGAAGGTATCGAACTTGACGGTCACCGGGTCGCCGACGCGCACGAAGCCGACGTCGCGCCCGTCCACCACCGCCTCGATCTGCAGCGGCGCATCGAGCGGAACCAGCTCGATGAATTCCTGGCCGGACTGCATCACCGTGCCCACGCTCACCGGCGCCACCCGCAGCACAATGGCATCACGCCCGGCGCGCAACTGCACCAGCGTGCGCCGCAGGCTCGCCTTGCGCAGCTGCTCCCTGGCGTCCGACAGCTTGCGCCCCTGTTCGGTGAGTTGCTGGGAAGTTTCCGCCGAGTTCTGCTGCAGGTAGCCGTCGCGCTCCGCCATCTGCGCCGCAAGGTCGCGCGCCGCCGACTGGCCCTGCGAGCGCGCCATCGTCAGTTTCGAGTCGACGTCCACCCGGGTGTCGGTGGCCTGCAGCAGGTTCAGCTGGCTGCCCACCTGCAGGCGCGTCAGTTCGCGCCGCTTCGCCTCCACCTCGGTCGCCAGCTTCAGGCGTTCGGTGAAGGTCAGCACGTCCGAGTTGGCCTGCGCCACCTTGACGCGCAAGGACTCGATCTTCTGCGCGTAGTTCTCCAGCTTGAAGCTGCGCTCGGCGTGCCGCTGCGCGTAGATCATCGCCTGCAGCTGCGAGGGCGCGCTGCCGTCCGGCAAATAGGGCCGGTTCTGCGTTTCCGCGCTCAGGCGGTCCACTTCCGCCTGCAGGCTGGCCACCTGGGTTTCCAGCGATCCCGCATCGGCCTGCGCGAAGGTCGGGTCCAGTTCCGCCAGCACGTCGCCGGCGTGCACCAGCTGGCCTTCCTTCACGTTCACCGAGCGCACCAGCGACACTTCCAGCGGCTGCACCATCAGGTTGCCGGTGGTCGCCGTCACCTTGCCCGAGGCGTTCACCACGCGGTCGATCGGCACCAGCGTCAGCATCGCCAGCAGCACCGCGAACATCACCGCGATCACCCAGGTGGTGTAGCGCGACGCCATCGGCACCGGACGCGCGATCAGCGCCGCCGTGGGCGACTGGTATTCCAGCAACGCCGGCCCCACCGCGCCGCCCTGCGCCGCCCGCGGCGCCACCGCGCGGCTGGCTGCCTTCAGCACCATCGGAGGACTGCTCATCCCCGTGTCCTCCTCAATTGCCCTGCGCCAGCACCGGTGCCGGCGCCGGCGCGCGCTCGCTCTGCATGTAGCGGGTCTGTTGCTGCCACAACGCGCGATACACCTCGCAGCGCTCGACCAGTTCGCGGTGCGGCGCGACGTCCATCACCATGCCCTGGTCGAGCACGATGATCTGGTCCATTTCGGTCAGCGACGACAGCCGGTGCGATACCACGATCATGGTGCGGCCATGCGCCATGCGGGCGATGTTGGCATTCACCAGCGCCTCGCTCTCCGGGTCCAGCGCCGAGGTCGCTTCGTCGAGGATGAGAATGCGCGGGTCCTGCACCAGCGCGCGCGCGATCGCCAGGCGTTGGCGCTGGCCGCCGGAAACGTTGGGCGAGCCCTCCTCGATCATGGTGTCGTAGCCGCGCGGCATGCGTTCGATGAACTCCTCGGCGCCGGCCAGGCGGGCGGCCCGCACCGCGTCGGTCAGGGTCAGGCCGGGGCGGCCGGCGAGGATGTTCTCCCTGACCGTGCCGCGGAACAGGAAGTTCTCCTGCAGCACCACGCCGAAGCTGCGCCGCAGGTGGGTCAGGTTGATCGAGCGCAGGTCGTTGTTGTCGATCTTCACGTAGCCTTCGTACTCGCGGTTGATGCCCTGCAGCAGCCGGGTGATGGTGGACTTGCCGGAGCCCGACCGCCCGACCAGGCCGCACGAGCTGCCGGCCGGGATGGTGAAGCTGATCTTGTCGAGCGCGCGGGCCTTGCAGTTCGGGTAGCTGAAGGTGACCTTGTCGAAGCTGATGGCGCCCTCGAAGCGCGGCCGCAGGCCGATGCCCGGCTTGGCGTCCTCGGCCGGCTGGTTCATCACCTCGGCCGCCATGCGCACCGAGTTGCGGACGTCCTCGATCTCCTCGATCATGCGCGCAATTCCGGCCAGCGGTTGCGAGAGCCGGCCGCTCAGCATCATGAAGGCGACCAGCCCGCCGGCCGCAATGGTTTCGTCGAGCGCGAGGTAGACGCCGACCAGCAGCACGAAATTCCGCATGAACGATTCCAGCGGATAAACCAGCGTCTGCGGCCAGTTGATCAGGTCGAGCAGCTCCAGCTTCCAGCCGCCGGCATCCGCGGTGGCCTTGTCCCACAACTCCTTGCGCTGCGGCTCCAGGCCGAGCGACTTGATCGTGCGGATGCCGCGCACGCTTTCCACCAGCACGGTGGACTTGTCCATTTCGCTGTCGGCGTAGCGCAGGAAGACGCGGCGGACCGGGCGGATGAACGACACGATGATCGCCACCATGATCAGCGCGGCGGACAGGGTGAGCCAGGTCAGCGCCGGGTTGAGAATGTAGAGCACCGGCAGCAGCAGCAGCAGCGTCACCACGTCGAGCAGGGTGGACAGCACGCGACCGGTGAGGAAATCGCGCACCTTCCCGATATGGCCGAGCCGGTACATGATCGCGCCGGCCTGGTTGCGCTCGTAGTAGTCGATGGGCAGGCCGAGGATGCGCCGGAACAGTTCCAGGTTGACCCGGGATTCGACGCGGCGCGCGATCACCACGGTCAACTGGCGGCGGATGAAGCCGAAATAGGCCTCGAACAGCGTGGCGGCGGCGACCAGCCCGGCCACCAGGGCGAGCGTGTTGTAGCTGCGGTAGGTGACCACCCGGTCGATCACCACCATGACGAGCAGCATCGACACGATGGCCAGCATCGTCATCATCAGCGAGGCGAGGAAGGTTTCCTTCATCAGCTTGCGGTCATGCCAGACCAGGCGGGCCAGCCAGATCAGGCTGAACGGCTCGCTGTCGTAGGCATTGCCGCGATCGGCGCGCAGCAGGATCGCCTCGCCGTCCCACAGCGGGGCCAGCGTGGCGCCCTCCAGCGCGGTCGGCTCGCTGTCCACCAGGGCGCCCGGATCGCGGATGAACACCCGGTCGCGGGCGCGGTCGATGCGCACCACCAGGACCGCGCCGCCATCCTTCAGCAGCAGCACGATGGGTCCGGAGGACTGCACATCCAGCAGGCTGCGCCAGCGGATGCGGACGGCGCGCGCCCACAGGCCGCTGTTGCGCAGCCAGTCGACCAGGGCCGCCGGCTCGGGAGACTGGCCCTGCGGAAAACGCAGGTCGGCGCGGTCGAGCTCGACGCCGTGGTGACGGGCCGCCGTCAGCACCGCGAGCACGCGCAATTCGGCGGGGCTGATGCCCGCTGCCGGCGTGTCGATGACGGGAGCGCCGGGCAGCGGCCCGGAGCGCTGTAGCTGGCCGTCAGGAAGATCCAAACTCACCCATCCCTCTTCGCGGACCGTCGGCCGGCCCGTTGAGGGGCACCCGGCCGGGCTGCGCGGACCCCGGGCCATCGGCCCGCTCCGCACGCCGGCCCCGCCACCGACCGGCAGCTTGTAGCACATTCGTGAACGCGGGGAGACCAAAAACCGCCCGCGCACCGAACCCGGGCCGGCTGGGCCGGGTCGGTGACGCCTGACATCGAAGCGACCGGCACCCCTTTCCAACCACGCCGATCGGCGCCACCCTGGACCAGCAACGCGGCGAGGACGAGATGGCACTGCCCCAGGACGATGTCGGCGCCTTCATGACCCGCGACATCCGCGGCGGCGGCGAAGGGCCGCTCGGCGGCCTCGACTGGGCCGTCAAGGACCTGTTCGACGTGGCGGGAGAGGTCACCGGCTACGGCAATCCGGACTGGGCGCGCACCCACGCGCCGGCCACCGCTTCCGCGCAGGTGGTCTCGGCGCTGCTGGATGCCGGCGCCCGGCTGGTCGGCAAGACCAAGACGGTGGAACTCGCCTTCGGCATGACCGGGGAAAACGTGTGGTACGGCACGCCGTGCAACCCGCGCGCGCCGGACCGCTTCCCGGGCGGGTCGAGCTGCGGGTCGGCGGCGGCGGTGGCCGCCGGGATGGTCGATTTCGCGCTCGGCTCGGACACCGGCGGGTCGGTGCGCATTCCGGCCAGCTATTGCGGCCTGTTCGGCATCCGGCCCAGCCACGGTGCGATCAGCCTGGCGGGCGCCTGCGCGCTGGCGCCGAGCTTCGACACGCCGGGCTGGTTTGCGCGCGACGCCGCCCTGCTGAAGCGGGTGGGGTCGGTGCTGCTGCCGGCCGGCGGCGGGCCGGCGGGCGGGCCGCTGCTGCGCGTGGA
>CAIMEK010000611.1 GCA_903839965.1 uncultured Acetobacteraceae bacterium
AGCCTGCAAAAGGCCAAGGCCGACGGCGCCGACATCCGCATGGTCTACTCCACCCTCGACGCGCTGCGCATCGCCGCCGCCGAACCCCACCGCGAGGTGGTGTTCTTCGCCATCGGCTTCGAAACCACCACGCCGCCCACCGCCGTCGCCGTGCAGCGCGCCGCGCGCGACGGCCTCGCCAACTTCTCGGTGTTCTGCAACCACGTGCTGACGCCCGCCGCCATGCGCGCCATCCTGGCCACCGAAGGCGAGGACGCGGTGCGGCTGGACGGCTTCGTCGGCCCCGCGCACGTCTCCACCATCATCGGCATCGAACCCTACCGCCAGGTGGCCGCCGACTACCGCAAGCCGGTGGTGATCGCCGGCTTCGAACCGCTCGACGTGATGCAGTCCATCCTGCTGCTCGTGCGCCAGGTCAACGAGGGCCGCACGGAGGTGGAGAACCAGTACATCCGCGCCGTCACCGGCCCCGGCAACCAACGCGCCCAGGCGGCGGTGGCGGAAATCTTCGAGCTGCGCGACCGCTTCGAGTGGCGCGGGCTCGGCTGGGTGCCGCACAGCGCGCTGAAGCTGCGGCCCGCCTATTCCCGCTTCGACGCCGAAGCGCGGTTCGGGCTGCAAACCCCGTCGGCCTCGGACAACCCGGCCTGCGAATGCGGCGCCATCCTGCGCGGCCTCAAGCGTCCGGCCGAGTGCAAGCTGTTCGGCACCGCCTGCACGCCGGAGTCCCCGATGGGCTCCTGCATGGTCTCCTCCGAAGGCGCCTGCGCGGCCCACTGGACCTACGGGCGGTTCCGCATGCCCGCGCGGCTGGCCTCGTGAAGGGGCGCCGCCGCCTCGACCTGCGCTCCGGTCGGGTGGACATGTCGCACGGCGCCGGCGGACGGGCGATGGCACACCTCATCGCCGACATCTTCCACGCCGAATTCGCCAACGAATACCTCGCCCAGGGCAACGACCAGGCGGCCTTCGACGTGCCCGGCGGGCGCATGGTAATGACCACCGACGGCTTCGTCGTCTCGCCGCTGTTCTTCCCGGGCGGCGACATCGGCTCGCTCGCCGTGCACGGCACCATCAACGACGTCGCCATGTCCGGCGCCCGGCCGCTCTACCTCACCGCCAGCTACATCCTCGAGGAAGGCTTCCCGCTCGCCGACCTGGTGCGCATCGCCGCCAGCATGGGCCGCGCCAGCCGCGAGGCCGGCGTGCCGGTGGTCGCTGGCGACACCAAGGTGGTCGAGCGCGGCAAGGCCGACGGCGTCTTCATCACCACCGCCGGCATCGGCATCGTGCCGCCCGGCATCTCCCTCTCCGGCAACCAGGCCCGCCCCGGCGACGCGGTGCTGCTCTCCGGGCCGATCGGCGACCACGGCGTCGCCATCATGTCGTGCCGCGAGAACCTGTCGTTCGACACCGCCATCCTGTCGGACTCCGCCGCCCTGCACGGCCTCGTCGCCGCCATGGTGGCCCGCGCCGGCGCCGGCCTGCGCCTGATGCGCGACCCCACCCGCGGCGGCGTGGCCGCCACGCTGAACGAAATCGCCCAGCAGTCCAACGTCGGCATCCTGCTCTCGGAACCGGCCATCCCGGTGCGCCCCCAGGTCGCCGCGGCCTGCGAACTGCTGGGCCTGGACCCGCTGAACGTCGCCAACGAGGGCCGCCTCATCGCCATCGCCACCCCCGCGGCGGCACCGGCACTGCTGCAGGCCATGCGCTCCCACCCGCTCGGCACCGACGCCGTGCAAATCGGCGAAGTGGTGCAAGACCCCGAAAACTTCGTGCAAATGACCACCGGCTTCGGCGGCGGCCGCATCGTCGACTGGCTGGCCGGCGAACAACTGCCGCGGATCTGCTGAGGCGGATAAGGAAGCAAGGCCAGGGCTCCGCCCCATAGGCACTAAAATAGGCTTTGACGCGGCTCGGCGGGGTACGATTCATCGCGAAGATGCATCAGACATCTTCGGTTTCGTTGGATTCCTTTGCGGCGGTTCTGGCGCGGCTTCCGCCGAACCTGGACC
>CAIMEK010000612.1 GCA_903839965.1 uncultured Acetobacteraceae bacterium
GGCCCTGCGCGTGCGCGGCCCGCAGCTTGGCGCACTGCGCGCGCAGCCGCTCGTTCTGCCCGGCGCGCCGCGCCTGCTTGCGCACCAGCGGCCCGCCTTCGCGCTCGATCAGCGTCAGTTCCGCGCCGGAATAGCCAACCAGGATGCGTCGGGTGCCCCCCGCGCCGCCGGGCACGCCTCAGAGCTCCCGATCCAGCGTTCGATGGTCCTCCAGTAACACGTGCTGGAGGTCGGTGCTGTTGCGCCGGACATTCACCGCGACCGCGGACGGGAAGGGGTTGGACTGGGCGTAGTCGTTCACCAGGAAACGCGTGCCGTGCTGGCAATCCATGATCAGCGCATGCACGCGCAACCCGAGTCCCTCCAGCGCGCTGAGCGTCGCCGCGCGAAAGCGTTCCGGCCGCGACGTCATGAACACCAGTTGGGCGCCGCGCCCCTGCAGCGACAGGATGTGGTCCACGTTCTCCTGAATCGGCTCGGGCGGATCGCCCCAGTACGGCGGGAAGAACAGGCTCTGGTTGCGGAAGATGACGCCGTCGATGTCGAGCACGATGGTCGGCAGCCGCTCGCGATAGGCGTTCCAGTCGGCGCGCGTGCCGATATCGACGATGTCGTTCACCGCGCAGGGCACGAACACGTGCCGGTGCAGCACGGCGTTGGCGACCACGTGCGAGACGAACAGGTTCCGCCCGCTCCCCAGGCCGGCGAGCCGCTCGTAGGCGGCGACGAACACGGCGGCGTCGATGAACCCGTACAACCCGATCGAGATCAGGTTGGAGACGACGTTCTTCTCCACCACGTCGGCGATCATGTCCTGTTCGTTCAGCCGCACATAGCTCTTGCGCCCGGGCTCGGACACCGACGGCATGGCGCGCAGGTCGGCGACGGCAATGAACGAGCTGTCGGGGAAATCCCCCCGCAGGGTGAAGAAGGAATCGCCGTCCTTGATGCAGATCGGCCCGGTCACCCGGGCCTGCTCGATGACGCGGCGCACGGTTTCGGCGGGTCCGCCGGTCGGCTGGTCGAGCACCAGGCATTCCACGTCGCCGTCGAAGGCACGCCGCAGGGCCTCGGTGACCCCGTAGCGTTCCTCGCACTCCCGCAGCACCACCACGATCCGGCGGCCGATCCGCTCGCGGGGCACCGTGGCGGCGGCCCGGGTAACCAGCAACTGGCCGCCGGGCGTGGTGAGCAGCCATTTCGGGCGCAGTCGCGAGCCCGGCCGCAGCGGCGCCGCGCAGGGAATGATCAAGGTCCAGCGCTGGTCCTGCTGTCCGCTCATCGGGGCGCTCCCGTCAGTGCCTTTTTCAGCCGGTTCACATGCATGATAAAATCGGGGGTCACAAGGGCGCCGGCGAGTTCTTCCGGTGTGCCCATCGACCAGTATTGCGCGACATCCACAATACCCACCGCCAGCCCCTCCGCGATCATCGCGTTGTAGGCGCCGGAGACATAGAACTCGCCGTTGCCGGTGCGCTGGTTGCGCGCCACGATTTCATGCGCAATGCGGAAAAGCAGCGCCGCCGAGCCGAATCCGTATGCCCCGATCAACGCACGGTCGGAAATCGGTTCTTTCTCCGCGGTCCGCAGCACGCGCCCGTCGCGCACCTCGGCAAAGCTGTAGCGCGGCTCGCCCGAGCGGAACGACGCCAACAGCCCGGCACTGGCGTCCGAGCCGGCCTGCATGGCCAGGATGCGCCGGCAATAGGCCGGCGACGAAAAGGTCAGGTCGCAGTCGAGCACCACGGCCGGGGCGGCGGGGTTGCGCAGGCACGGCTCGGCGGCAAGGCAGGTTTCCAGGGCGCCGCCGGTCAGCTCAGGCACCAGCGCGATGGCGAGCGCCGGTTCGGCCTGCCTCAGCAGGGTCGCGATGCCGGCCCGCGCTTCGTGCTCGGCCAGCACGACGCAGACGACCTCTGCGTCCGGCACATGGGCCCGGATCGATCCCAGCGCCAGGCGGAACATCGGCACGCCGAGCACCGGAATGACCGGCTTCGGCCGCAACTCGCCGGCCGAGCGGAACCGGGAGCCCAAACCGGCCATGGGCATGATCACACTGACCAAGGGAGTGTCCTGACGGCGGAACCGGGGCGGAGAATCCCCCCATCGGGCAAGCTCCGCAAGCTTACCCCACCAGACGCTTGATCTCCGCCACCGCGGCCTCGCTCGCCCAATCGAGGGCGCCTTCCGCACGGGCGCGCTCGCGCCCCGCGCGGTCGATGATCAGCGTGGTCGGGATGCCCCGCGCACCCCAGGCCTGCGCCGCCGCGCCCTTCGGGTCGAGCCAGACCGGCAGCCCCTCGATGGCGTGCCCGCGATAGAACGCCTCCACCGCCGCCGCCCCGCCGCGGTCCGACGAGGCCGGCAGCACCAGGATGCCCTCGCCCCGCAGCCGCCTGGCCAGCGCGGCCAGCGCCGGCAATTCCGCCACGCACGGCACGCACCAGGTCGCCCACAGATTGACCACCAGCCCGTGGCCCGCGAACTCGCCGAGCCCATGCACGACGCCGGCGGCATCGACCAGTTCGGCCGGGGGCACCACCGCCGGCGGATCGGTGGGCTGCAGGGCCGCGATGCCGAGCAGCCGCACCGCGTGCTCGCCCGCCGGCGTATGCACCTCCGGCGCCGGCGGTTTGCCCCACCGCCAGGCAACCGCTAGGGTCCCGCCCAGCACCGCCACGCCCGCGGTCAGCAGCAGGCGGCGGCGCGACGCCGGCCTCATGCCTTGCACCTTTGGGGAACGCCTCTCTTGAGCGACACGCCCACACCTCCCGACGCCGAAGCCAATCTGCAATGGGGCGGGCGCTTCGCCGCCGGGCCCTCCGCGATCATGCAGGAAATCAACGCCTCCATCGGCTTCGACCGCAAGCTGTGGCGCCAGGACATCCAGGGCTCGCTGGCGCACGCCGCCATGCTGGCGAAGATGGGGATCATCGCCCCCGCGGACGAGAGGGACATCGCCACCGGCCTGGCGGCGATCGCCGCCGACATCGAGGCCGGCCGCTTCACCTTCGACGCGGCGCTCGAAGACATCCACATGAACATCGAGGCGCGGCTGAGCGAACGCATCGGCGAGGCCGGCAAGCGCCTGCACACCGCCCGCAGCCGCAACGACCAGGTCGCCACCGACTTCCGGCTCTGGGTGCGCGACGCCATCGACGGGCTGGACGCGCAGATCGCCGACGCCATGCGCGCCCTGGCCAGCCGCGCAGCCGAGCACGCCGCCGACCCGATGCCGGGCTTCACCCACCTGCAGACCGCCCAGCCCGTTACCTTCGGCCACCACCTGCTGGCCTATGTGGAAATGCTCGCCCGCGATCGCGGCCGCCTGGCGGATTGCCGGCGGCGGCTGAACGAATGCCCGCTCGGCGCGGCGGCGCTGGCCGGCACCTCGTTCGCCATCGACCGCGATGCCACCGCCGCGGCGCTGGGCTTTTACCGCCCGGCGGCAAACTCGCTCGACGCCGTGTCGGACCGCGATTTCGCCCTGGAATTCCTCGCCGCCGCTGCCATCTCGGCGGTGCACCTGTCGCGGCTGGCCGAGGAAATCGTCATCTGGTGCAGCGCACCCTTCCGCTTCATCCGCCTGTCGGACGCCTACACCACCGGCAGCTCGATCATGCCGCAGAAACGCAACCCGGACGCCGCCGAACTGGTGCGCGCCAAGACCGGGCGAATCACCGGCGCCCTGGTGGGGCTGCTGACCGTGATGAAGGGCCTGCCGCTGGCCTACGCGAAGGACATGCAGGAAGACAAGGAACCGGTGTTCGACGCCGCCGCCGCCTGGGCGCTGGCCCTGGCCGCGCTCGCCGGCATGGTGCGCGACCTGGCGCCCGACACCGCCCGCATGCGCATATTCGCCGCCTCCGGCTTCGCCACCGCGACCGACCTGGCCGACTGGCTGGTGCGCGTGCTCGCGCTGCCGTTCCGCACCGCACATCACATTACCGGGCGACTGGTGGCGCGGGCGGAAGCGCAAGGGGTGGACCTGGCCGGGTTGACCCTGGCGGACATGCAAGCCGAGGAACCCCGCATCACCGCGGCGGTGTTCTCGGTGCTTACGGTGGACGCCTCGGTGGCCTCGCGCACCTCCTACGGCGGCACCGCACCGGCAAACGTGGCACGACAGGCCAGGCGCTGGCTGGAGGCGCTGGCATGAAAACAACGATGCTCCTGCTGGCGCTGGCGCTGCTGCTGGTGGGCTGCGGCCGCAAGAGCTGGCCACAACCGCCGGGACCGACCGATCAGATCATCTACCCGCGGACTTATCCGTCGCGGTGAAGAAAGATAAAGGCGAGGGCGCTGCCCTCGACCCGCCAAGGGCCGGGAGGCCCTTGGACCCTCTTTTACCGAACTCGCGAACGCGCCGAGAAGACCGTCGATCTGCGCCGCCCACTTTTGAGGCGAAGATTCGGTGAAGCCCGCCTTGAGGAGTTCGGCCAGCTGCCCAACCAGCTCAATGCCAGGCGGGTCGCCGTCGTTATCGGGCGGCGACACGATGACCCGATCGATCAGCGCCCTGGCGGCTTCGAACGCCTCGCGATCGTCGCCTCGCGCTAGCACCTCCCGGAGATTGGCTATCTTCGCGCGATAGACCTTCGCGATGGCTGGATGCAGAGCCGGCAGGTCCGCTGGAGCCGCAGATCCCTCGGCAGCCAGCCGCGCGCGCCGGGTTTCCATCTCCGCCAGTCTGGTGCGCAGGCTCGAGCTTCGATCGCCGTCGCTGATCACATCCACCAGATTGTTGATCTTGCGCCCGAGTCCCGCCAGCTCGCGTGCCCGCGCATCCGCCTCTGCCCTCAGGTCATCGCCCAGCTTGGCCCACTCGGCCGTGAACGCCCTGACGAAGTCCTCAACGGCATCCGGCTGCATCAGCTGCCGAGCCAGCGCATCGAGCACCTGCGCTTCCAGGGTCGCACGACGCACCGCGCTCGTGTTGGGGCACCCGAGGGTCCGTCCCGCCGGACAGCTGAGGTAGTCTTTGCCGATGGAAGCGAAAGGTCGCCCGCAGCAGCCGCAGAACACCTTCCCCGTCAACAGATGGCGTGGCCGGCGCCGCTCCCAGAAACCGGTCGTGTCGGCGGCGGCCACCGGCCCGGCACGCTTGCCAACACTCTCGACTGCCAACCGACCCTGGACACGCTCCCACAGTGGCTGGTCGATGATACGCAGTTCCGGCACCGACCGGGTCACGAGCTGGTCCGGATCATTCAGGTATCGCACACGGCAGCCGGTGTGCGGATCCTTGGCGCCACCGCGACGGCACCAGGTCAACA
>CAIMEK010000613.1 GCA_903839965.1 uncultured Acetobacteraceae bacterium
GCTGCTGCGCGAGGGGCACACGCTGCTCTTCACCCCCGACCTGCTGCACTACTGGCTGTGCGGGGCGAAGGTCAGCGAGCGCTCCATCGCCAGCACCTCGCAGTGCCTGTCCGTGCACGACGATAGTTGGCTGGGCGATCTGCTGGAGTCGCTGGGCATCCCCGCGCGGCTGCTGCCGGAGGTGGTGCCGTCCGGCACCGACCTCGGCCCGGTGCTACCGGAAGTGGCGGCGGAAATCGGCTTCGACGGCCTGCGCGTCATCGCCCCCGCCTGCCACGACACTGCCTCCGCGGTGGCCGCCACCCCGCTCTCTTCCGAGCAGGCCGCCTATTTGAGCAGCGGTACCTGGTCGCTGCTGGGCGTGGAGAGCGAGACCGCCACCCCGACCCCCGCCGCACTGGCCGCCGAATTCACCAATGAGAAAGGCGTCGGACACACCTTCCGCTTCCTGAAGAATATCATGGGCATGTGGCTGGTGCAGCAGTCGCGCGCGGCGTGGATGCGCGAGGGCGCGTCCTACGAATATCCCGTGCTGGCGGAGTTGGCTACCAAGGGCGCGCCTTTCCGCGCGTGGATCGAGCCGAACGACCTGCGCTTCTACGCGCCGGAGAACATGGTGACCGCGGTGCAGGAGGCCACGACCGAATCCGGCCAGCCGACGCCGCAGACCGTGCCCGACATCATGCGCTGCCTGCTGGAAAGCCTGGCCTTCACTTACCGCGGCGCGGTCGAACAGTTGGAGAAGCACAAGGGGATCAGCGTGCCGTGCCTGCACATCATCGGCGGCGGCTCGCAGAACGTGGTACTGTCGCAGTGGACCGCCAACGCGCTGGGCCGCCCGGTGGTGACCGGCCCGGTGGAAGGCACCACCATGGGCAACATGCTGGTGCAGCTCATGGGGCTTGGCGAGATCGCCGACCTCGCGGAAATCCGCCAGGTGGTGCGCCAGTCCTGCGAAGTGCGCACCTTCGAGCCGCAGGAGACCGCCGCCTGGGCGGATGGCTACGCGCGCTTCCGGCAAGCGACGAGCCGCACGACTATCGCCGGATAGAGCGTTTATGACGAAATGGACGATGCTGCTGCTGGTCATCGCCATGCTTGCGGGAAGCATGGGCACGGCGGAAACGAAGAATCCGCCGCTGGCCGCCGCGTTGTCGTTGTGCATGCCGGGCGCCGGGCAAGTGTATGTGGGAAAGCCGGCCCGCGGCGGCGAGATTCTCGCCGCCGAACTGGCCCTGGCGGTGGCGGCGGGCACGGCCACCATCGGCGGCTTTAGCATCGGCTTGAGCTCGACCGACTCAAAGCGCGCCGGCACGTTGATCGGGGTCGGCGAGGCGCTGGGCATCTGCCTGCTGGGCGTGCATGCCTGGCAGACCTATGACGCCTATCGTCTCGCCCGGCGCTATAATACCGACCATGTCATCGGCATCGCCTATCTGCCCGAGTCGCGATCGGTGGCGCTGGTACGCACCGTGACATTCGATTAAGCGTCTTTGTTCAACAATCCGGCAGCGATGTCCGCTGTCGCGCCCGAGGCAATCCCCATCTCTCGTAGACTCAGAGGAAAGGGGGCGCCATGGCGCAACAACACTACCGGTACGTCATCGTCGGCGGCGGATTGGCCGGCGGCGCGGCGGTGGAAGGCATCCGCCAGTTCGACGAGCACGGGTCGATCCTGCTGGTCGGCAAGGAGAGCTTCCTGCCCTACAATCGCCCGCCGCTGACAAAGAAGCTGTGGTTCAACAAGCAGCAGGTCGAGGGGATCTTTTACCAACCCGACGAATTCTACGCCGCCCACGGCGCCGAGGTGTTGCTGGGCACGGAGATCACCGCCATCGGCGCGGGACAGCAGGTGGTGAGCGACCGGCAGGGGCGGACGTACGAGTATGAGAAGTTGCTGCTGGCCACCGGCGGCGTGCCGCGGCGGCTGGATCTCCCCGGCGCCGACCTGCCGGGCATCAGCTATTACCGGTATTTGCCCGACTACCTGCGCCTGCGCCCCGACGCGATTGCCGGCAAGGCGGCGGTGGTCATCGGCGGCGGCTTCATCGGCTCGGAGCTCGCCGCGGCGCTCACGATGCAGGGCGTGCAGGTCACCATGGTCTTTCCGGAACCCTACCTGGTGAGCCGCATCTTCCCGGAAGACCTGGGCCAGTCGCTGACCGACTATTACCGGCACAAAGGCGTGACGGTGCTGACCGACGACGCGCCGGTCTCCTTCGCGCGCAGCGGCGCGCAGTATCTGGTGCGTACCAAAGCCGGCAAGTCGCTGGCCGCCAACCTGCTGGTCGTCGGCATCGGCATCCTGCCCGATACCGCGCTGGCGCAGCAGGCCGGGCTGCAGGTGAGCAACGGCATCATCGTCAACGAGTTCCTGCAGAGCTCGGATGCCCAGATCTACGCCGCCGGCGACAAC
>CAIMEK010000614.1 GCA_903839965.1 uncultured Acetobacteraceae bacterium
CCACGCGCTGGCCAAGGTCGGCGAACCGGTGGCGACCCTGGTGCCGGCCGAGGACGCGCTCGACGTGAGCTTTCCAGTCGAGGCCGGGCCGCGCGTGGACCTGGGCGAGATCACCTTCGCCGGCGAGCAACGGCTGAACGAGAGCTACCTGCGGCGGCGCCTGCGGCTGGCACCTGGCGAGCGTTTCGACCCGACGGCGATGGAAAAGGCGCGCCAGGACCTGGCGGCGGTGCCGGCGATTGGCTCGGTGCACATCGTTCCCGCCACCGAGCTCGATGCCCAGGGCCGGCTGCCCGTGCAGGTGGATGTGACGGAACGGGCGTTGCGGGCGGTCAATCTCGGGGCGGCGTTCTCCACCGACCAGGGCGGCACGGTCAGCGCGAGTTGGACGCACCGCAACCTGTTCGGCAATGCCGAGACGCTGACGCTGGGCCTCGCCGCCACCCAGCTTGGCGGCACCGCCGCGCGGCAGCCCGGCTACAACGCCACCGCGGTGCTGGCCTTGCCGGATTGGGGTCGGCGCGGCCAGTCGCTGACCTTCAACTTGCAGGCCGTGCGCGAATCGCTCGATGCCTACGACCGCACCGCGGCGATCGCCGGCGCTACGCTGGCGCGCAAGCTGACCGACGAACTGACCGCCAGCGTCGGGCTGCAGTTCGAGCAGGCGCACATCAAGCAGGAGCAGGTCGGGCACGACTATACCCTGCTGCAACTGCCGCTCGGCCTGCAGTACGACAGCACGCACGAGCTGTTCGATCCCCACCACGGTGTGCGGGCCTCAGTGACGCTGACGCCCACCGAGAGCCTGGGCAGTGGCGGCGCGCGCAGCGCCACTTTCGTCATCGCCCAGGCCAGCGCCAGCACCTATGTCGATGTCGGGCATTGGGTCGCCGGCACCGAGGGACGCAGCATCCTGGCGCTGCGGGCGCTGGTGGGGGCGGTGAACGGCGCCGGGGTATTCGACATTCCGCCCGACCAGCGCTTCTACGCCGGTGGCGGCGGCACGGTGCGTGGATTCCGCTACCAGTCGATCGGCCCGAAATTCCCCGATTCGCGGCCGACCGGCGGCACCGGCATCGATGTGGCCAGCGTGGAGTTTCGCCAGCGCATCGGGGCAAGCTGGGGGGCGGTGGCGTTCGTCGACGCCGGCCAGCTCGGCAGCAACGGGGTGCCCTTCGAGGGCGCCGCCAGCGTCGGCGCCGGCGTGGGGGTGCGCTACTACACGTCGATCGGGCCGATCCGCGCGGATGTCGCGGTGCCGGTGACGCGCGAACGCAAGGGCGACTCCTTCGAGCTGTACATCGGCATTGGCCAGGCATTCTGATGCGCGCGCTGCGCATCGTCGTCCGGATCGCGGGCGCGCTGGTGCTGCTGGCCATGCTGGCGGTGGCCGGCGTGCTGGGCGGGCTGAACGTCGATGCGGGGCGGCGGCTGATTGAGCGGGAGGTGGCGCGGGCGACCGGCGGGCAGGTGGTGCTGGCGGGGCTGGGCGGGATGTTTCCGACCTCGCTCAGGATCGGGCGGCTGGAGGTGCGCGACGCCGGCGGGGTGTGGCTGGTGGTGGAGGACGCGGCGCTCGATTGGTCGCCGTTGCGGCTGCTGGCGCGCGCGGCGCGCATCGATGCGCTGAGCGCTGCGCGGATCGCGCTTGCCCGCCTGCCGGCCGCATCCGGGCCGTCTTCCGCGCCGTCGAACGGAACGACCCGGCTGCCGGTGCGGGTGGACATCGAGCGGCTGCATGTCGGGCGGCTGGAGCTTGGCGCGCCGGTGGCGGGCACGGCGGCGGTGGTGTCGGTGGATGGCAGCGCGCGGCTGGCCTCGCTGGAGGAAGGCGAGGCGCGGATTGTGCTCGACCGGTTGGACGGGCCGGGCAGCTATCGGCTGGACGGGGCGATCGGGCCTGCTTCCCTGAGCGCACGCTTGCAGGCCAGCGAACCGGCGCGCGGGCTGGTCAGCCAGGTGGCGGACCTGCCGGATGTGGGGGCGATCGCGGCGACGGCGTCGCTGGAAGGGCCGTGGACCGCCGCCGCGCTGCATTTCGTGGTCTCGGCCGGGCCGCTGCACGCCTCCATCGGCGGCACGCTGGACCTCAAGGGCATGGCCGGCGACCTCGATGTGGCGGCGAACGCGCCGGCGATGCGGCCGCGACCGGACCTGGGCTGGCAGGGGATCACCATGCAGGCGCAGGTGCATGGGAGCTTCGCCGCACCCGAGGCCGGCGGGACGATCGAGCTGACCGGGCTGGAGGCGGGGCGCGCGGGGCTCGACAGGCTCACCGTGCATGCGTCCGGCCATGCAGGCGCGGCGACGGTGGATGCCACCGCCGAGGGCGTGCGGCTGCCCGGGCCGCGGCCCGACCTGCTGGCGGCCGCGCCGCTGCACCTGACCGCCCAGGCGCGGCTGGACGCGGCGGACCGGCCGGTGGTGTTCTCGCTGACCCACCCGCTGGCCAGCATCGAGGGCACCGCGCACACCGCGGGCCCACTGTCCGGGGAGGCCAGGATCATGCTGCCCGACCTGGCGCCGCTGGCGGCGGCGGGCGGGGTGAACCTGCAGGGGCGCACGGCGCTGACGGTGAAGGCGACGCAGGATGCCGCCGGCACGCATGTCTACCTCGACGGCACGCTGGGGGTGACGGGTGGGATGGCGCCGGTGCCGGCGCTGCTCGGGCCGGAGGCGACGCTCGGCTTATCCGCCGAGTTGCACGGGGCCGATGTGACGCTCTCGCGGCTGCGGGTGGCGGGGCGGACGCTGACGGTGTCGGCGGAGGGCGGGCTGCGCGGGGAGGAAGTTTCACTCGACTGGCGGGTCGGGCTGGCCGACCTGGCCGTGCTGGCGGCGACCGTGCAGGGGAACCTGGACGCGTCGGGGCACGTGGCCGGGCGGACCGACGCGCTGGCGGTGAACGCCGACCTCTCGGGCAACCTGGCCACCAGCGGGTTTCCATCCAGCCCCGTGCATGCCGCGGTACAGGCGCGGGGGTTGCCCGGCAACCCCACCGGGTCGATCACCGCGGAAGGCATGCTGGACGGGCAAAAGCTGGCGCTGGCGGTGGAGGCGACACATGCTGGCGACGGCACGCTGCGCGCGCACATCACGCGGGCGGACTGGCGCAGCACGCATGCGGAAGGGGAACTCGAGCTACCGCCGGGCGCGGCGCTGCCGCTGGGGACGATGACGCTGAAGGTCGGCGATTTGTCCGATTTCTCCCGTTTCGTCGGCCAGCAGCTGGTGGGCTCCATCGAGGCTGGCCTGCGCACGGAGCAGCAGGACGGGGTGCCGGTGGCGGTGCTCGACCTGTCGGCACGCAATGCCGGGCTGCCCGGGCAGGCCAGCGTCGGCGTGGCGAAGCTGACCGCGCGGGTGCGCGACCCAGTGGGGGAGAAGGCCGCCGAGGCGCGGCTGGAGGTGACGGGGCTGCGCGCCGGGGCGATCGGCGGCGGGCTGCGGCTGGACGCCTCGGGCAAGCCGGACGCGCTTTCGCTCGGGCTGGCGGCCGAGCTGACCGGGGTGGGCGGCGCCGACCTCTCGGCCAAGGCTGCCGCGACGCTGGACACGCCGGCACGGTCGCTCGCGGTGGGCAGCCTGCAGGCCGGCTGGAAGGGTGAGGTGCTGCGCCTGCTGGCGCCCGCGCGGCTCTCCTTCGCCGATGGGGTGGCGGTGGACCACGCCCGGCTCGGCCTGCGCGGCGCGGTGCTGGAGGTGGCGGGGCGGGCCAGCCCGACGCTCGACCTCACCGCCTCGCTGCGCAACGTCACCGCCGACCTGGCCCGCATCGCGGCACCCGACCTGCAGGCCGACGGGCGACTGGAGGCGGACGCCAAGCTCGGCGGCACGCCGGCGCGCCCGACCGGGACACTGCGGCTCGCCGCCACTGGACTGCATATGCGCAGCGGAGCGGCGGCGGGGTTGCCGGCGGCGTCGCTGACCGTGGATGCCACGCTGCGCGGCGAGTCGGCGCGGCTCGACGCCAGCGCCACCGCCGGGCGCAACCGAGA
>CAIMEK010000615.1 GCA_903839965.1 uncultured Acetobacteraceae bacterium
AGCCGCGCCAGAACCGCCGCAAAGGAATCCAACGAAACCGAAGATGTCTGATGCATCTTCGCGATGAATCGTACCCCGCCGAGCCGCGTCAAAGCCTATTTTAGTGCCTATGGGGCAGTGCCCTGGCCTTTTACTGCTTGGCCCTTGTTACGATCTGCGTCGGGTTGACGAAGCGCAGCGCGATCAGCAGCCAGACCAGGGTGGTGATCATGTAGACCACCGCCATCGCATCGATCGACTGGCCGGGCCGCACGCCGGCGGCGAACACCGCGTAATACAGCGCAACCACCAGCGTCTGGCTGGAGGAACCCGCGGTCAGGAAGGTCAGTTCGAACATCGCGATGGTGCGCACCAGCACCAGCAGCAGCGCCGCCAGGATGCCCGGCGTCAGCAAGGGCACCAGGATCTGCACGAACAGCCGGCCGGTGCCGGAGCCGAATACGCGCGCCGCCGCTTCCACGCGGGGGTCGATCTGCTCGACGAAGGGGATCATCACCAGGATGACGAAGGGCACGCTCGGAACGAGATTGGCCAGGATGACGCCCCAGATGGTGCCGGCCAGGTGTGCCTGGTAGAGCACCGTCGCCAGCGGAATGCCGTAGGTGATCGGCGGCACCAGCAGCGGCAGCAGGAACAAGAGCATGGTCAGCTTCTTGCCGGGGAAGTTGCGGCGCGCCATCGCATAGGCGGTCGGCACGCCGATCAGGCCGGAAATCAGCACCACCGCGCCCACCACCTGGACGGTGACGATCAGGATGGCGGGCAGGCTGAACTCGTTCCACGCCAGCGCATACCATTGCGGCGTGTAGCCGGTGGGCAGCCAGGAATTGAACCAGCGGGTGGCGAAGGAGTTCACCACCACGCTGCCGATCATGGCCAGCAGGTTGACGATGAAGAAGCCGACGACCGACCAGACCGCGAAGGCCCACAGCCGCTCCCGGATATCGCGGTGCATCGCCTCAGCCCTTGCCGCTGCTGGCGGGGCCGCGGAACAACAGGGTTCGCCCGCCCAGCAACGCCACGATGATGATGACCTGCACGCCCGCCATCAGCATCGCGATCGCCGAGGCCAGCGAATAGTCGTACTGCTCGAACGCCGCCTGGTAGGCCGCGATCGAGATCACCCGCGTCGGCCCGGCGGGGGCCCCCAGCAGGACCGCGGAGGGGAACACGGTGAAGGCCTGCACGAAGGCCAGCGCGAGCGTGATGGCCAGCCCCGGCGCCAGCAGCGGCAGCAGGATGCGGAAGAAACGTTGGCGGGCGCGCGCGCCCAACATTGCGCCGGCATTTTCCAGCGAGGGGTCGATGCCGGTGACGTAGGACAGCGTCAGCAGGAAGGTGAACGGGAAGCCGGTGATCACCAGCGACAGCATGACGCCCCAGTAGTTGTGCACCAGCCGCACCGGGCTGTCGGCCAGGCCGATCTCCAGGATCACGCGGTTGAGCCAGCCGCGCGGGCCGAGATAGGTCAGCAGGCCCTCGGCGACCATGACGGTACCGAGGGTGATGGGGATGACCAGGATGGTGGTCAGCAGCCGCTGGTGCTTCATCAGGCGCACGCGCAGGGCCACCGGCACCGACAGCACCACGTTCAGCAGCGTGGCCGGCACCGCGATCGCCAGGGTGGTGTAGATGGTGTCGTAGAGATACGGGTCGGAGAAGAACTTGGCGTAGTTGGCGAACGCGCCGCCGGCCTTCGGCTCGAACGACAGCACCAGCCCGTACATGAACGGATAGATGAACAGCGCCACGACGAACAGCACGCCGGGGATCACCAGCAGCGTCACCCCGTCGAGCCCGCGCTCGCGCAGCCGGCGGCGCAGCGGCATCTGCTGGAAGCTCATTTCGGGTAGACCAGCACGCGGGAAGGTTTGGCGCCCAGGCGCACGACGTCGCCGGCGGCGACCCGCTGGTCGGAGCGGAAGTAGAGGTCGGTGCCGTCCGCGCTGCGCGCCACCGCGTAGAAATCGCGGCCGTGGTACTCGGCGATTTCCACTTTGGCGGAAATCGGGCCGTCCGGGATCGGCTGCAGGTCGTCCGGGCGGATCGCCACGACGACCTCGCCGCCGACCGCGGCGAACGGGGTGCCGATCAGCCGGCCGCCGCCCACCGTGACCGCGACGCCCGAGCCGGCCGGTTCGGCGCGCGAGGTGACCAGGTTGCGGTAGCCCATGAACTCGGCGACGTCGGCATTGGCCGGCGCGGTGTAGAGTTCCTCCGGCGAGCCGACCTGGCGCATCAGCCCGTCGATCAGCACGACGATGCGGTCGGCCAGCGACAGCGCCTCCTCCTGGTCGTGCGTCACGTAGATCGTGGAGCAGCC
>CAIMEK010000616.1 GCA_903839965.1 uncultured Acetobacteraceae bacterium
AACCTGCGATCGAGCCGATCGTCGTGCCGATGATGCCGGTCGCCAGCACCACCAGCAGGCCGATGCCCATCGACACGCGCCCGCCGTAGATGACGCGCGACAGCAGGTCGCGCCCGAAATGATCGGTGCCGAACCAATGCCCCATGCTTGGCGGCGCCAGCCGCAGGCGAAAATTGCTGCGCACCGGGTCATAAGGCGCCAGCAGGTCGGCGAAGCCCGCCACCAGCAGCACCAGCAGCACCAGCGAGGCGCCCACGGTGAACGAGCGGTTGCGGGCCAGCCGCCCGAGCGTGGGCGCGGCCAGCCGCATGGCGGCCCGCAGCCAGCCCGGCTCCGCCACCGACGGGGCGAGCGCGCTAGCCAAGGCGCACCCTGGGATCGACGACGGCGTACAGCATGTCCACCACGATATTGACGACCAGATAGACCAACGCCACGAACAGCAGGCTGCCCTGGATGACCGGGAAGTCGCGGCTGAGCACGGCATCGACGATCAACCGCCCGACACCGGGGAAGGAGAACACCTGCTCGATCACTAACGCCCCGCCCAGCAGCCCGCCGGCGATGATGCCCGCGACCGTCAGGATCGGCACCAGCGCGTTTGGCAGTCCGTGGCGGATGACCACCACGCTCCACGGCAGCCCCTTGGCATCGGCGGTGCGGATGAAGTCCTGGCCAAGCACTTCCAGCATGGCGGAGCGGCTCATGCGGGAAATGAACCCGAGTTGGGCGGCCGCCAGCGAGAAGGCCGGCAACGCGATGCAGCGCGCCCAGCCCGCGAAGTCGACCGAGGGCGCGATGTATCCTCCCGCCGGGAACCAGCCCAGCCCGACCGCGAAGGCGAAGATCAGCATCATGCCGAGCCAGAAGTCAGGCACCGACAACCCCAGCAGCGCCAGCGACATGATCGACTGGTCGGCCCAGGTGCCATGCCGCATCGCCGCCACCACGCCGGCGAGAATTCCCATGACCACGGCGAAGGTCAGCGCCAGCGCGGCCAGCGACAGCGTCACCGGCACGCGCTCAAGGATGGCGGTGGCCACGCCCCGGTGCAGCAGAATCGACTCGCCGAGGTCGCCATGCAGGATGCGGCCGTACCACTGCAGCATCTGCAAATAGAACGGCTCGTCGAGGCCGAGCTGATGGCGGATCGCCGCCAGTTGCGCCGGCGTTGCGCTGGCGTCGAGGAACGCCGCGGCGGGGTCCCCCGGCACCAGCCAGATGATCGCGAACGACAGCAACGAAACCAGCAGCAACACCGGGATGGAAACCACGATGCGCCGAAGGGTGAAGCGAAGCATTGGCGTTTCCCCGAATACCGTCCTTTGCTTCGCTCCGCCGTTGCGTCAGCCTTCGAGCCACACGCCCCAGAGCCTAGGGATGCGATAGGGCACGTAGTTCTGCAGCTTGGTGCTGACGGCCTGGATGATGCCGTAGTTGCCGAGCGTCATGGAGACCGCGTCTTCGTACATATGGGCCTGCCACTGCGCGAAGATGTCCTTGCGCTTGGCCATGTCCATCTCGCCGGTGTACGACTTGTACAACTGGTCGATCAGCGGATCGTCCTTGATCTGCGACATGCCGCCCGCGTAGACGCTCATGACGGTCTGCGGCCCCTCGAACGGCTCGATGCCGAAGCCGTGGGTCCAGAAGTGCCAGCCGTTCGGGGTGTAGCCGACCAGCGACACCGTCGGCCAGTCGGAAACCTTGACGTCCACCTTCACGCCGATCTGGCTCAGCTGCTCCTTGATGTCGGTGGCGATGTCCATGTCGGCGCGGCTGTTGTCGGTGATGAAGGTGAGCGTCTCGCCCTTGTAGCTCGACTTCGCCAGCAACTGCTTCGCCTTGGCCTGGTCGGCCATGTTGTAGAGCGGCAGGCCGGCCTTGGAATAGTACGCGGAGTTCGAGAACACCCAGCCGCCGTCCATTTCATAGGCATCGGGGAAGGCGATCGCCATGATCTCTTCCATGTTCAGCGCGGCGGCGACGGCGCGACGGAAGTTCACGTCGTTGCAGGGCGGCTGGGCGTGGTTGAACTTGGCGACCTGCAGGTAGAACGGCAGCACCTTGAAGATCTTGAAGCGCTGATCGGTCGACAGCTGCTTCGCCATGGAGCCGTTCACGGTTTCCATGATCTGCAGCTGGCCGGTCTGCAGGGCGGCGAGCTGCGAGGCCGCGTCCGGCATGAAGCGGAAGATGGCGCGGTCGATGAACACTTCCTTGCGCCCGGCGAACCCGTCGCGCTTCTGGTAGTTCGGGTTCGGCACGTAGTCGGCGAAGCGTTCGATGGTGACGTGGCTGTCGGGCATGTATTCGACGAACTTGAACGGCCCGGTGCCGATGAATTTGAATTCCTTGACCGGCTTGACGGCCTCTTCCTCCGGATAGATCGCAATCGGCGAGCGCGGCGAGGACAGGTTGTCGATGAAGGTGGACTGCAGGGCCTTCAGCTTCACGGTCACTTCAAGCGGCCCGGATGCGCTGATCGCCTCGACCGCATCGAGCAGGTTGGCGGACGCGCCGAATTTGCGGAACCGCTCCAGCGAGGCCGCGACGTCGCGCGCTCCCATGATCTTGCCGTTGTGGAACTTCACGCCCGAGCGAAGCTTGAAGACATAGCTGAGGCCGTCCTTGGAAATGTCCACGCCCTCGGCAAGGTCGGGCACCGGCCGGCCGTTTTCGTCGCGTGCATAGAGCGTTTCGTAAAGATGCAGGGTGACGTCGCGGGCGGTGGAGGCGGAGGTGACCTGCGCGTCCATCGACGGCGGCGCCTGGTTGACCGCGACCGTGATGGTGCCGCCCTTCCTGGGCGTCGTCTGGGCGACGGCGCCTGCCGGCACTCCGGCGAGCGCCGCGGTCATTCCGGCCGTACCGGTCAGAAGCATCTTCCGGCGGGTCCAATCAGCCATGACATTTTCCCTTCCTGTTTCCCGTCCGCCCACCCCCGTCACGGACGAGGGGCGAAATCGGGCAATTCCTGTTCGCTAGGCCAGGCAGTCCACCGCGACGCTCAGTCCTGGAACAGGACCGCGGCATCCGGTGTGTAACGAGCCAGCTTGTCGCGATCGAGTTGCAGCCCCAGTCCCGGGCGGTCCGGAATCGTCAGGTAGCCTTCGTCATCGAGCGCAAACGGTTCGGCGACGATGCCATCGAGATAGGCGCTGCCGCCGATGAACTCGACCAGGTCGGTCAGCGGGCTGGCCGCCGCCATCTGCAGGTCCGCGGCCACGCCGACGGCCGTGTTCCAGCCATGGCCGACGAATTTCACGCCGAAATCGTCGGCCATGCGCGCGATCCGCCGCTGCTCGCTGAGGCCGCCCACCTTGGTCACGTCGGGCTGCACGATGTCGAACGCGCCGCGCGTCAGCCAGGGGATGAACGACTGGCGCCGCGTCAGCACTTCGCCGCCGGCGATCGGCACCGTGCTCACCCGCCGCAGATGGCAGTAGTCGTCGATGGCATCCGGCCGCAACGGCTCCTCGAACCAGCCGATGTCGTAGTCCTTCAACATCTCGGCCGTCCGCATGGCCCATTTCAGCCCCTGCGGCCAGAGCGCGTCCGACGCGCCCGGATCGACCATGAGCTTGGCCTGCGGGCCGGCGGCCTCGCGTGCGGCGCGCACGATCGCTTCGTCGAGCTTGCTGTCGTCGCGCCGGCCGAACGGGCCCCAGCCGATCTTGAAGGCGCGGAAGCCGCGGCTGCGGAAATCGGCGACCACCTCGTGCATCTGCGCGGGCTCCTCCATCAGGAGCGAGCAATACGGCTGCGCGCGCGTGCGGTAGGTGCCGCCGAGCAGGCGGCCGACGGGCTGGCCGGTGACCTTGCCCAGGATGTCCCACAACGCGATGTCGATGCCGCTGATGGTGTGCGTCAGCGTGCCGCCTCGCCCCATCCAGAACGTGTTCTGGTGCAGCTTCTCCGACACCCGCTCCGGTTCCAGCGCGCTTTCGCCGCGGAACAGCGGTTCCAGCACCTGCAGGCCGGCCTGCACGAGGCGGCCGTCGGTGAACACGCTGCCGTGGCCGACGATGCCGGCGTCGGTGTGCACCGCGATGATCGCGTGGATCGAGTCCTCCGGCCGGATTTCGGCCGACCAGCCGCCCTTTGGGCTTTCGCCCAGCAGCGCCGCGGCCTTGATGGCGGTGATCCTGACCTGCCGGGCAACGGTCGGCGACATGGCATTGCGCTCAGCGAGCATGTTCAGAACTCCGCGGCGGCGTTTCTGGTAGGGTTGATGGGACGGCATGGCCACGCTCGTCGATCGCCAGGTTACAGTCTAAATCGCCTGCGGGAAGCGCCGGCGGTGCCGGAAACAAAAGCGATCCTTGCTGGCGCAAGCTGCACGTTCCACCTCCCGCGTCAGTCTTTCAGGTTTGCCTTGGACCGCGGATCGTATACAACTCCACCGGCGCCCCCTTGTCAACCGCATTGAGGCCGCCCCGACCGGCACGCACCGGGCAGACTGGAAGTGGCATGAACACACGGCAGAGCAGCGCCAAACGAACCAACCGCCAGGCACCCGAGGCGGCGGCGGCCAGAAAGCCGGCGCGACGGCGGACCCTGGTCGACCAGGTCGTGGACGCGATCGTGGCGGGGGCTGCCCGCGGCATCATCCTGCCCGGCGACCGGATCGTCGAAACCGAGATCGCGCATGAGCTGAGCATGAGCCGTGTGCCGGTGCGCGAAGCGCTGCGGCTGCTGGAAAGCCAGGGGCTGGTCGTCAGCGCGCCGTACAAAGGCGTGCGCCTGAGTCCGGTGACCCGCGCGCGGCTCGATCAGCTCAGCGAGGTGCGGCTGGCGCTGGAAAAGGCCGCCGCCAGGCGGGCGGTTGCGCTGGGCAAGAACAAGGGCGACGCGCTCGGCGCGCTGGAGCGCAAGACCGCCGACCTCGAACGCATGGCCGCCAGGCAAGACACCTACGGCATAGCCAGTGCCGACACCGCCTTCCACCGCGAACTCTGCCGGCTGAGCGAGAACGACGTGCTCTGCTCGGTGTGGGAAATGCTGGCCCGGCAACTGACGATCATCGTCGGGCTGTCCACCCTGAGCAAGCCGATGGCCGCCGTTGTCGAAGAGCACCGCACCCTGCTGCAGGCCTTCCGGCGCGGCCGGCCGGCCGAGTTGGAACGGGCGATCGAGGAGCATATCCGCACGCAGAACGACGCCCTCGATTTCGAGGCCATCATCGCGCAGCGCCGCCGCATGCGCGATCGCCAGAAGGGCAGCGGCGCGCCGCTGCGCGAGGCTGCCGCCGGCTGAAGCGCGCCGACCCGTATTATTGCCGGCACTCGGCCCACAGGAACGGCTGCACGCGTTCGCGGCGCAGTTCCACGCCCAGACCCGGCCGCGTGGGGATGGGCATGCGGCCGGATTTCACGTGCTGCTCCGGCGCATCGTCGACCAGACCGAAATGCGCGTCGGTGCGGTACGGATACAGTTCCTGGATCATGAAGTTCGCAATGCAGGCATCGATCTGCAGCGCCGCCGCGGTGGCGACGGGGCTGGCGCAGATATGCGGCTGCACCCGCGCATTATAGGTCTCCGCCATGGCGGCGATCTTCTTGGTCTCCATGAGGCCGCCGGTGTTGCCGATGTCGGGCTGCACGATGTCGACGGCGTGCCGTTCCAGCACGGGGCGGAAACCATGCCGCGTATAGAGCCGCTCGCCCGCCGCGATCGGAATGGCGGTCGCCCGCGAGATCTTTTCGAGCGCGCCCACGTCGAACGGATCGGCTGGCTCCTCGACGAACAGGATATCGAGCTCTTCCCAACGCCGGCACAGGCGGATCGTCTCGTCGGTGGTCAGGCCG
>CAIMEK010000617.1 GCA_903839965.1 uncultured Acetobacteraceae bacterium
CGTGGTGAAGCTGGCCGTGCCGGAGGCGGAGATGACCTCGGTGCCGCCGTTGATCACCGTGCCGGAGATCGCCGCGCCACCTGAGGACACAACCTGCGTGCCGCCACTTACCGTGGTGAACCAGGCCTTGCCGCCGTCGGAAACAACCACATGGCCGCCCCACCCCACGGACGTGGAACTCGCCGAGCCGCCGGACAGGACGATCTCGGTGCCGTTGTAGCCAAGCCCGGTGGAAACGGTGACGCCGCCACTGGAGACGAAAACGGAGCCGCCGCTGCTCACCATGGCAAAGCTGGCGCTGCCGCCGGCGGAAACGCGCTCGGTGCCGCCCCGGCTTACCGTGGCGGATACGGTGACGCCGCCGGCGTACACGGTTTCGGTGCCGCCGCTGCTCACCGTGGTGAGGCTGGCGGTTCCACCCAGGTTGTATTCGATCGCGCCGCTGCCGATGACGATGTTGCTGGCGACCGATCCGTAGGAGGTGAAGCCCGCGCCGGGCTGATAGAGCCAGATCCCCGCCGAAACGACCGTGCCGCCCGGGATGACCGTCGCGTCGACCGATGTGGCGCCCGGAATGACGACCAGGTATCCGCCGCTGCTCACCACCGTGCCGCTGGCCGTCCCGCCGCTCGACAGGAATTCGATGCCGCCGCTGCTCACGGTGGTGGCGACGGATCTGCCGCCGGCGGAGACGAACTCATCGCCGCCGAAGACCACCGTGGTGCCGCTCGCCACGCCGCCGTTGGACACCACCTGCAGGCCGCCGCTGCTCACGATCGTGGCTTTGGCGAGACCGACCGCGAATACGTTCTCGGTGCCGCCGCTTTTCACAGTGGTCGTGCTGGCAACGCCGCCGTCTGAGATGTCCTGGGTGCCGCCGTCGCTCACCACCGTGCCGCTGGCGATGCCGGCGGCTGACACGATCTCGTAGCCGCCGCTGCTCACTGTCGTGAATGTCGCCGTGCCGTAGTCGGTGACGTACTGATGACCGTACCATTTCACCGTGGCGGAAACGGCCTGGCCGCCGTCGAAGACATTTTGGACCGAACCGCTCAAGGTGGTGTAGCTGGCGGTGCCGCTGTCCACGTTCTGGGTGCCGCCCCAGCTTACCGTCGTGCGAAGCGCGGCACCCCCGAGGACGTCCTGGGTGCCGTACGGCGAGACGGAGGTGTTGACGGAAAGGCCGCCGCTGACGACGATCTCGTCGCCGCCCCACAGGACCTGGCTGTAGCTGGTAACGCCGCCGGAGGAGATGGTCAGAACACCCTGGCCGCTCACGATGCTGTTGTCGGCCTCGCCGCGATCGGCAACGGTGACGTGGCCGCCTGACTTGACCACGGTGGCGGAGCTGTAGCCGCCGGAGGAAACGATCTCCGCTCCACCGCTGCTCACTCGGGTGAAGTTGGCATCGCCGCCGGAGGAGACGACCTCCAACCCGCCACTGCCCACCGAGGTGTAGAACGACGTCCCCAGGGAGGAAACGACCTCGGTGCCGCCGTTGGCCACCGTGATGGACATGGTCCAGCCGAACGCCGATGCGGTCTCCACCCCACCGCTGTTCACCGTGGTGTAGAAGCTCTCGCCGCCGGAAGAGACGACCTCGGAGCCGCCGTTGTTGACCGTGGTGTACGTGGCCCAACCGCCCGACAACACCACCTCGGAGCCGCCGCTGCCCAGCGTGGCGGCGGAGGTCACGCCGCCTGAAAGCACCACCAGGCCGCCATTGCCCACCGTGGTGGAGATGGCCGCGCCGCCGGCGTAGGCAATCTCGATGCCGCCGCTGTTCACCGCAGTGAAGCTGGTGGTGCCGCCCAGGTTGTACTCGATCGCGCCGCTGCCGATGTCGATGTTGCTGGCGGTCGATCCGTACGAGGTGAATCCCGAATCGGGCTGATAAAGCCAAATTCCCGATGAGACGACAGTTCCCGCGCCGCTTTCGCCGACCACCTCGGCGCCCGGCGTGGCCACCAGATAGCCGCCGCTGTTCACCACCGTGCCGCTGGCAATGCCGCCGGACAGGACGATTTCAATGTCGCCGCTGTTGACCGTGGTGTCGATCGACAGGCCACCGGACGAAACGATCTGGAAGGCGCCGCTGTCCACCGTGGTACCGCTGGCAATGCCGCCCGCGGAGATGAGCTCGTAGCCGCCTGGATTGACCTTCGTCGCGAACGATCTGCCGCCAGTCAAAATGATCTGATAGCCCCCGCTGTCCACCAGGGTCGCGCTGGCCACACCGCCGGCAGAGACAACTTCCACGCCGCCGCCGCTCACCTCGGTGCCGTCGGTCCTGCCCCCCGAGGAGATGAATTCCGAGCCGCCGCTGCTCACGATGGCGCCGCTTGTCGTGCCGGCGGAAAGCACCCGCTCGGCGCCGCCGCTGCTCACCACGCTGGCACTGGTGATGCCACCCCCGGCCACGCTCTCCGTGCCGCCTCGCACCCAGGTGCCGCTGGTGGTGCCGTTCACCAGTTCGCGGCCGCTGAGCGTCTCCCCGACCATCGTCGCATTCTGCTCCACGAGCGCATAGCCGCCGCTGAGCACGACGGTGCTGCTGGCGACGCCCCAAAAGCCAAGTTGCTGGGTGCCGCCGTTGCTTACGATGGTTGCGATGGCGGTGCCGCCGGACCATACGGCCTGGGTGGCGCCACCGCTGCCGACGACGGTATTAACGGCTGAGCCGCCGGACCAGACCGACTCGTACCCCGCATTGGCCAGCATGGTGCCGCTGGCTATGCCGCTGATATTGTCCCAGCCCGCGCTGCTCACCACCGTGCCGTAGACAACGCCACCATGGCCCACATGCATGACACCGCCGCTCGTCAGCACCGTGTCGACGGCCTGGCCGGCAGGGAATATGTCCATGTAACCGTTGCTGGTCACCGCGGTGCTGACAGCCGTACCGCCGCCGAGCACGTTCAGAACAACGTCCGAACCAATGGTCAAATTGGCGCTGACCACTCCGGAGTTCACAACGATCGTCGTCGTCATGGTCTTGGTGTTCCCTCAGGTCGACGGTATGGGCAGAGGCATCGGCAGGCAGGGGTGCGATGCCGTCGGACGGGCGGCCTACTTGCGGAAGCCCGGAATGCGTTCGATGGTCTGGCGTACCTGCGCCGACGTGATCAGCCGCGTGCACTCGAACTGCCGCGGCGTGCCGGCATGGCGCGGGCACCACAGGAAATCCTTGTGGTCGAACCGCAGCTTCGGGTCGTTCCAGCAACTGTTGCAGGCGTGCCAGTTGATCACCCGGTACGGCGTGGCGAACTCGTTGGTCGGGTGGGTGAAGCCGGCGATCACCACCACCGGCGTGCCGACCGCCCAGGCCAGCCACGACAGGCCGCTCGTCAACCCCACGAAGAACGCGGCGTGGCGCAGCCAGCGCGCCCGTTCGGCCAGCGGATGGTCACCGGTCTGGTCCTCCGCCCCGTGCGGAATGTGGTTCCACACCAGCCCGGCGCCATGCACCGGCTTGCGGTCGATGCAGACCACGCGGTAGCCGGCCGCCTTGAGGAAGTCGATGATCTCGTGCCAGCCGGTCGGGTTATTCCAGTACTTGCACTGGGTGGTGCTCTGCACGGCGATGCACACGTAGGGCTCGGCGAGCGGCGGTCCGTCGTCGGCATAGGCGATGCGCGGCGCCACCTCGGTGGGATCGACGCCGAGGATATAGCCGGCGGTGCGGTGCAGCCCGACCATGCGGAAGTCGGTCGGCTGCCAGATGCAGTCCGTGTCGTCGAAGAACAGGCCCATGCAGTAGGTGGCGTAGAACTGCTCGGCGCGCACCTGCTCGTGGGTGACGAAGGTGATGTCGGGCCAGGCGTCGCGGAACAGTTCGATGAGCGGCTCCGCCATGGCGCAGGTCAACCGGCAATTGTGACGCTGCTGGAACTTCACCGCATACGGGAACCAGCCCAGGGTGTCGCCGATCGTGCCGACCGGGAACTGGATCAGCACGTCGCGGCCGGTGGCGTCGTAGTCGTGCGTCAGCAGCGGCTCGCCGTGGTCCCACACCTCGATGCGGAAGTGGATGTACCAGCGTTTGGCGCTGTTGACGAAGGCGCCCTTGTTTTCCGACTCGAACAGGATGTTGCCGGTGTCGAGGTCGCGCAGGCGGATGCGCCAGTCGCCTTCCGGCAGCACCACCCGGCAGCCCAGGTTGAAGTCGAACCTTATATCCTTGGGGCCCTGTTGCGTCGGCCGCTCGGCGGGCGGGGGGTAGGCGGGCTTGGCCGGGGTCTCCGCCGCCTCGGCGCGGGTGGAGGAAACGTCCGGCCGTTCCGGCTGGGCAGCAGACTCATCCATCCTGAAGCCAATCCGAATACTGTTTGGTACGGCTCTGTAAGCATCCCGCACGCCGGCCGTCAAACGGCACGCATGCCGGTTTCTGATACGCCCCTTCGCCTTCATGCGTCCAGATGGATACGCGCGTTGCTCGCCCCCGGGTTCGCCGGACCGCGCGCGTGACTGATCGTGCAGCCATGATGGGTACAGGAGGCTGAGTCCCGGGCCGGCAGGCAAACGCGCTGGTGGCAGCGCCTGCGGGGCGGTGTAGCCTGCGGCGCTGCCAGCCCGCGGGGGTCCGGCGAAGGAGAGAGTGTGCGCCCGATGCGTTTGCCGGCCCGCCCGGGAAGGACTTGCCGGTGAGCCCCGCAAGCCGCCTCAACGCCGTTCCCGCCCGCCCGCAGGAGGGGCTGGCCGGCATCGGCATGATGGCCCTCAGCGTGGCCGTGTTCGCCGGCTCCAATGTGATCGCGAAATGGCTGGTGATGGACTGCCCGGTCGGTGAGACGTTGTTCGTGCGCTGCGTCGTGACGCTGATGCTGCTGTTGCCGTTCCTGCGCCGACATGACCTCCTGGTCGTCTGGGCGGTCGGGCGCCCCTGGCTGCACCTGCTGCGTCTGGTCGGCGGCTCGCTCGACTCGATCTGCTACTACTGGGCCATCACCGTGCTGCCGCTGGCCGATGCGTCGGCCATCTACCTGGCCGCCCCGATCTGCGTCACCGGCCTCTCGGCGCTGTTCCTGGGCGAACGGGTCGACTGGCAGCGCTGGGCGGCGGTGCTGGTGGGCTTCGCCGGCGTGCTGATCGCGCTGCGGCCGGGCGGGGCGACCCTGTCGGTCTATGCACTGGTGGCACTGGCGGGCACCGTGTCGTATTCGGCATCGGTGGCCGCCACGCGCCGGCTGCGCAAGGTGCCGAACATCGTGCTGGTGGCCAGCCAGGTGATGGGGGTGCTGGTGTTCACCGGCGCCACCGCCGGCGGTTGGGTTTGGCCCAGCTTCACCCAGGCCGGACTGCTGGTGGCGGTCGGCGTGTTGTCGATGGGCGGCTTCCTGTTCCTCAACCGCGGCCTGCAACTGGCGCCCGCCTCGGTGGTCACGCCGCTGCAGTACACCGGCATCGTCTGGGCCGGGGTGCTGGGCTACCTGGTGTTCGGCGACGTGCCGGGCGCCTCGACGCTGGCCGGGGCGGCGGTGATCATCGCCGCCGGCGCATTCATCGTGCTGCGCCAGCGCCGCGCGGCGCTCTGAAGGGCCCCGCTCAGCGGATGTGGCCGTGGCTGAACTCGCGCTCCAGGCCGCGGCTGTACTTCGACATGGCGAAGCAGAACACGAAGTAGATCGCCCCGAGCATGAGGTAGATTTCGATGGCGAACCCTTGCCAGCGCGGATCGGTCATCGCCACCTTGCCGGAAGTCAGCAGATCGAAGATGCCGATGATCAGCACCAGCGAGGTGTCGCGGAAGAAGCTGCAGAAGTTGTTCACCAGCGGCGGGATCACCGTGCGCAAGGCCTGCGGCAGGATCACCAGCCCCATCGTCTTCCAGTAGGAAAGGCCAAGCGCGTCGGCGGCGTCGTACTGGCCCCTTGGCAGCGACTGCAGGCCGCCACGCACCACTTCCGCCAGGTAGGCGCCGGCGAACAGGATGTAGGCCACCTGGGCGCGCAACAGCTTGTCGGGGTTCAGCCCCACCGGCATGAACAGCGGGAACATCACGCTGGCCATGAACAGCAGGCTGATCAGCGGCACGCCGCGGATCAGCTCGACATAGACCACGCACAGCCAGCGGACGATGGGCATGCTGCGGGCGCGGCGGCCGAGCGCCACCAGCACGGCGAGCGGAAACGCGAATGCCAGCCCGAAGGTCGCCAGCATCAGCGTGATCGGCAAGCCGCCCCACTGGTCGAGCGACACGAAGCTCAGCCCGAACACGCCGCCCCACATCAACACGCCGCACACGGCCAGCGTGCCAAGCCAGATCAGCACCAGCTCCCAGCGCCAGAACCGGCGCCACACCGAAATGCCGTAAAGGCCGATGAACAGCAGCGTGACGATGGCGGGCCGCCACTGCGCCAGGTAGGGGTAGCGGCCGAACAGAATCAGCCGGTACTTGTCGGCGATCACCGCCCAGCAGGCCCCCGCGCCGGGCTGGCGGCACACATTCGTATCCGGCCCGTTCGGCCCGGCGGGCACGCTCCACACCGCATCGACGATCGCCCAGCCGACGAAGCCGATGGTCCAGCGCACGATGAGGTAGAGCAACATGAGCGAGACAAGGCTCGACCACCACGAGCTGAACAGGTTGGTGCGCAGCCACTCCACCGGGCCAAGCACCCGTTCGGCCGGACGCTGGAGCCTCGGCGCCGCGGCGGCGAGCGGAAGCGCCGCGCCGGCCCCGGTGGTCAGGTCCTCGCTGGCAGCAGGTGTCATCGCTCAGCGCCCCACCAGCGCGATGTGGGCGTTGTACCAGTTCATGAAGGCACTGATCGTCAGGCTGATCGTCAGGTACACTCCCATGATCAGCGCGATGCCTTCGATCGCCTGGCCGGTCTGGTTCAACGTCGTATTGGCGATCGAGACGATGTCCTGGAAGCCGATCGCCACCGCCAGCGAGCTGTTCTTGGTGAGGTTCAGGAAGTCGCTGGTGAGCGGCGGGATGATCAGCCGCAGCGCCTGCGGCAGCGTCACCAGGCGCAGCACCAGGCCGCGGTGCAGCCCGAGCGCCTGGGCGGCCTCCGATTGCCCGAACGGCACCGCCAGGATGCCGGCGCGGACGATCTCGGCGATGTTGGCGGCGGTATAGAACACCAGCCCGGCCAGCAGCGCGCCGTATTCCGGGCTGACCGAGCCGCCGCCCTCGAAATTGAAGCCCTGCAGCGACGGATAATCGGGCACGAACGGCGCGCCGAGCGCGGCCCAGACCGCCAGCGGCACGCCGACCATCAGCAGCAACGCCGCCGGCCAGACCGGCGGCTTGCTGCCGGTGGCGTCCTGCCGGCGGTGGGCGATGCGGTTCCACACCAGCGTCAGCACCAGTCCTGCCAGCCCGGCCACCGTCGCCCAGGTGTAGGCGGGCTGCCAATCCAGCAGCACGAACCTGATGCCGCGGTTGGACAGATACACCAGGTCGCCGATGTGCAGCGCCTGGCGGGGGCCGGGCAGGTTCTGCAGCACCAGGTACCAGAACAACAGCTGCAGCAGCACCGGCAGGTCGCGCATCACCTCGACGTAGGCAGCGGCCAGCCGCGACAGCAGCCAGTTGTGCGACAGCCGGGCGATGCCGATCATCGTGCCGAGGATGGTCGCCAGCACGATGCCGACGATGGCCACCCTCAGCGTATTGAGCACCCCGATAAGCAGCGCGCGCCCATAGGTGCTCACCGCGGGGTTGTAGGGCAGCATCGATTCGCCGATCGGGATGCCGGCGGTGCGGTCGAGGAAGGCAAACCCGGTGGCGACGTGCCTCGCCTCCAGGTTGCGCATCGTGTTGCTGACTAAATACCAGGCAAGTGCCACCACAATGCCCACGATGACGACCTGCCACAGCAGGCTGCGGATACGCGGGTCCGACCATGGCGAGTGCATGCGGCGGGCGGCGACGGGAGGGGAAGCAACGACTGGCATGCGCGAAGCAGGGTCCTTTCGGGGTCCAGGCACGGTCCATGCCATGCAACGGCTGCGCCACGAGCCCGGGACGGACGTGCGGGGCGCACGGCACAAGAGGCGGCAACCAACGGGAAGGCACGCCGCAAGGGGCCGTCGGCCGCCCGACGGTCCCTTGCGCCGCGGCCGGTTTAGCGGATGGGCGGCGCGTACTGCAGGCCGCCCTTGTTCCACAGCGCATTGATGCCGCGCTGCACGCCGAGGACGGTCATGTTGCGATCCCAGAACTCGGCGAAATTGCCGACCTGCTTGATGACGTTGTAGGCCCATTTGTTGTCGACACCGAGCGCCTTGCCCATGTCGCCCTCGACGCCCAGCAGCCGGCGGATGTCAGGCGAGCTGCTGGTGAGCAGCTCGTCCACGTTCTTGCTGCTCACGCCCAGTTCCTCGGCCGTGAGCTGCGCGAAATGGCTCCAGCGGACCAGGTCGAACCACTTGTCGTCGCCCTTGCGGACCATGAAGCTGAGCGGTTCCTTGCTGATGATCTCGGGCAGCAGCACGAAATCGTCCTTGTTCGGCTGGCTGGCGCGGAAGGTGGCGAGCTGCGAGCTGTCCGACGACATGGAGTCGCAGCGGCCGGCCACGAAGGTGGCCGACAGCTCGGGCAGGCTGTCGATCAGGATCGGCGTGAACTTCATGTTATGCACACGGAACCAGTCGGCGATCGCCAGTTCGGTGCTGGTGCCGGGCTGCACGCAGATGGTGGCGCCGTTCATTTCCGTCGCCGACTTCACGCCGCTCGACTTCTTCACCAGGAAACCGGTGCCGTCGTAGAAGTTGATGCCGGCGAACAGGCCGCCCAGATTGGCTTCGCGCCCGAGCGTCCAGGTGGTGGTGCGAACCAGCAGATCGACTTCACCCGATTGCAGGGCGGTAAACCGGTTCTGTGTTGTCAACGGAATGAATTTGACTTTCTCGGCATTGCCGAGCGCCGCCGCCGCAACCACCCGGCAACTGTCGGCATCCAGGCCGCGCATGACGCCCTGGCTGTCCGGCAAGGCGAAGCCGGGAATGCTGCCGCCGACGCCGCAGATCAGTTCGCCGCGCGACTTGACGGCGTCGAGCGTGGCCGAGCCGCTGCCCTGGGCTCGCGCGGCCCCGCCGGCAAACACTCCCCCGGCGAGCACGAGGCTCGCCACGAAAGCGCCGAGGATGGGGATGGTTCGGTTCATTTTATCTTTCTCCCAAAACGCACGAGGCTCCGCCGGAGGTGGGTCGCAATTGCCACATGGCACCGTGCTGGCGGGCTGAGCCCTGACACCCACCACGCGGAGCCTACATGCAAATCCTAGGCAAGGATGCCGGCACCGTCGAGGGGCACCTGCGCCGCGACAAGCTCATCCGCACGGCACGAGGTTCCGCACCCCCATCCAACCTCCCCTGGGTCGATTGCCGGAATTGCCCGGGCGACAGGTGACTTCGTATGCGAGCGCTTCGGACGCAAAGGAAAATTGTGCATTTTGAACTGGCAACTGACCGCACAGCGGCGGGTGACAGACAACTCCATGACTTGGCAATGCGTACCCGCAACGCGCACTGTTGAACAGGAGTGGATTGCATTCCGACTATTCCGCCATAGACCACGCCGTTCATCACCGCATCAATATTGACCGTATCTATGTTTTGGTGCTCAGAGAATAACCATGGGTCCCTGTCACGGACACGCCCGTCCCAACGGGCTTGGGGACCGGGCCGGAGCCGAGGATCTCCGCCGCCGCCGCCTCCGGCGGGTTCATCGCGTCGCGCTCGCGCATGATGAACGGCGGATCGGCCGGCGCCGACAGCACGAGTTCCACCACGGGCGTCGGCGAAGCGGCCGCACCTCGCTCGAGGCGTCCCGGGCAAGCAGCGTGTCGCAGGGCAGCAGCGCCGTCCGATGGGTGACCTGCAGGATACGGGCAAGCGGATCGCGCCCGGTCGACTCGTACCCGGGTACGAACCGCAGCACCTCCTCCGGTGCCGGTGCCATCGCCGGGCGAACAGTGCCACGCAAGCGAAAAGGATTCCGACAGACCTGCCGAGCCGCCGCATACCCGAAAGTTGAAGTGGCCGGGCCGGTGCTTTCGGCCGGGATTCACCCGACCGCGCACCGGCCCGCGACATCCTGGAGGACATTTCCGTCACCGGGTTGACCAACATCGCGTTGCGGCTCGAAGCCGACGCCGAACCCGACCGGCTCGCCCGCCTGATCGAAACGACCGAGCGGTACTGCGTGATCCTGCAGACCCTTCGCCACCCGCCGCGGATAACGATCGGGAAGCCATAGCAGCGCGGTCCGCATGGCAACCGTGCCGCGATTTGGGGCCGCAATATATTGCGGCAGAGCGCCGCTCGCCCTATAGCCATCCTGGGTTGCAGTCATTGCAACCGTTCGCTTGCTGGCCAGGGCCCTGCGCGGCCATGATGGCGGGTCGACGCGTGGCTATTGTGCAGGCCTTCCGGTTTGCCCGCGGTCGGCCGCCACACGAATGGATGTGAGACACGTGAGAGACAGCAAACCGCCTTCCCTTCCCGCCGATCTCCACACCGATGCATTGCGAGCCGGCGCGGCGGAGCGGGTCCCGCACCTGCGGCGGCTGGAAAACGAGAGCATCCACATTTTCCGCGAAGTCGTCGCCGAATGCCGGGCGCCGGTCCTGCTGTACTCGATCGGCAAGGACTCGACGGTGATGCTGCACCTGGCGATGAAGGCTTTCTACCCGTCCAAGCCGCCGTTCCCGCTGATGCACATCGACACCGGCTGGAAGTTCCGCGAGATGCTGCGCCATCGCGAGGAAACCGTCGCCCGGCTCGGCCTGCAGCTGATCGTCTACACGCACGAGGAAGGCCGCCGGCAGAACATCAACCCGTTCGACCATGGCGCGGCCTATTATACGCACGTGATGAAGACCGAGGCGCTGAAGATGGCGCTCACCGGCCACGGCTTCGATGCGGCGTTCGGCGGGGCGCGGCGCGACGAGGAAAAGTCGCGGGCCAAGGAACGCATCTTCTCGTTCCGCACCGCCAGCCACGAATGGGACCCCAAGAACCAGCGGCCAGAATTCTGGAACCTCTATAACGGCCGCATCAACAAGGATGAATCCATCCGCGTATTTCCGCTGTCGAATTGGACCGAACTCGACGTCTGGCACTATATCATGCTGGAGAACCTGCCGATCGTGCCGCTCTACTTTGCCGCCGAACGCCCCGTGGTGACGCGCGAGGGCAGCCTGATCGTGGTGCACGACTAGCGCATGCGCCTGCATCCGGGCGAGGAGCCGCAGCGCCGCATGGTCCGCTTCCGCTCGCTCGGCTGCTATCCGCTGACCGGCGCGATCGAGAGCACCGCGACGACGCTGCCGGAGATCGTGGCGGAAATGTTCGCCGTCCGTACCTCCGAGCGCGGTGGAAGGCTGATCGACCACGATGAACGCGACAGCATGGAAAAAAAGAAGCGCGAGGGCTATTTCTGATGCCGGATCTCGAGCCTCCGCCGGCCAACAATGCCGCGCTGGTCGACTTTCTCCTCCGGCAGCGCCGCATCGGGCTGCTGCGCTTCCTTACCTGCGGCAGCGTCGACGACGGCAAGTCCACCCTGATCGGCCGCCTGCTCTACGACAGCAAGCTGATCTTCGACGACCATCTCGCCGCGCTGGAACGCGATTCGCGCAAGCACGGCACCGTCGGCGAGGACATCGACTTCGCGCTGCTGATGGACGGGCTGGAGGCCGAGCGCGAGCAGGGCATCACCATCGACGTGGCCTATCGGTTCTTCACCACCGACCGGCGGCGCTTCATCGTCGCCGACACGCCGGGGCACGAGCAGTACACCCGCAACATGGCAACCGGCGCCTCGAACGCCGAGCTGGCCGTGGTGCTGGTGGACGCCCGCAACGGCGTGCTGACGCAAACCCGCCGGCATTCCTTCATCGCCGCCCTCATGGGCATCCGCACCGTGGTGCTGGCGGTCAACAAAATGGACCTGGTCGGCTTCGACCAGGCCCGCTTCGCGGCGATCCGCGACGACTATGCCCATGCGGTACGCGAACTCGGCTTTCGCTCGCTGGTCTCCATTCCGATCTCCGCGCGGTTCGGTGACAACGTGACCGCCGCCGGCACGCGTATGCCCTGGTACGAAGGCCCCACCCTGCTGTCGCACCTGGAAACGGTGGACGTGTCGGCGGAGGCGACGGAGCAGCCGTTCCGCATGCCGGTGCAATGGGTGAACCGGCCCAACCTGGATTTCCGCGGCTACTCGGGAACCATCGCGGCCGGCCGGGTGAAGGTGGGCGATCGGGTCGCGGTGGCGCCCGCCGGCAACGCCAGCACGGTGACCAGCATCGTCACCATGGACGCCACGTTGGACGAGGCAGTGGCCGGCGAGGCGGTCACGCTGGCGCTGGCCGACCAGATCGACATCTCGCGCGGCGACGTGCTGGCCGCCGCCGACAAGCCGGTCGCGGTTGCCGACAAGTTCGACGCCGAGGTGGTCTGGCTGAACGAGCAGCCGCTTTTCCCCGGCCGCTCCTATCTGTTCAAGCTGGGCACGCGCACGGTGTCCGGCAGCATCACGCGCATCCTCTACCGCATCGATGTGAACACCTACGCCCATGCATCCGCCGGAACGCTCGGCGTGAACGACGTGGCGAAAGTCAGCATCTCGCTGGCGGCGCCGCTGGCGATGGAGCGGTTTTGCGACAACCACACGCTCGGCGGCTTCATCGCCATCGACCGTCTCAGCCATGCCACTGTCGCGGTCGGCAGGGTGGATATGCTCGCGCATGTGTCCAACAATATCGTCTGGCACGCAATGGGCGTCGACAAGCGCGCGCGGGCGGTCGCCATGGGGCAGCGGCCGGTGGTGCTGTGGCTGACCGGCCTGTCCGGGGCCGGCAAGTCCACCATCGCCGGGTTGGTGGAGACGCGACTGCACGCGCTCGGCCGGCACACCTACGTGCTCGACGGCGACAACCTGCGGCACGGGCTGAACCGTGACCTCGGCTTTTCGGAAGTGGACCGGGTGGAGAACATCCGCCGCGCTGCCGAAACGGCCCGCCTCATGGCCGATGCCGGCCTGATCGTGCTCGCCTCGTTCATCTCGCCCTACCGCTCCGACCGCGAGTTCGCGCGCGAGCGCTTCGATCCAGGCGATTTCCTCGAGGTGTTCATCGACACGCCGATCGAGGAATGCCGTCGCCGCGACCCGAAGGGGCTGTACAAGCGCGCCGACGCGGGACTGATCCGCAACTTCACCGGCGTGGACGCGCCCTACGAGCCGCCCCTGTCGCCCGACCTGGTGCTCGCCACCACCACCTCATCAGCCGAAACACTGGCCGAGAGGGTGGTGGAGGAACTGCACGCGCGCGGCTACTTCGATCCCGACACGGCAGCGCCGCGCGGCGACAGCGAGAGCGAGAGCGGCGCGGGGAAGCGGTAATCCCGCAGCAAATTCCAGCCGGTCGACGCCGGGCGATCAGTATGCCCGCTCGCCCATGACGTTGCCCGGCGGATTGTAATTGCAAACCAGCACGTCGCGGCCGGTGCGCCGCGCGAAGCCGCACCCGACCTCGACGGTCGGCTTCCAGACGATCTGGCTGTAATGCCCCACGTCCGCCCAGTTGCCGGTCGAGGAGATCGCCGGGAAATATCCGTCGATGAAACGCGCCCGTTCGTTGCCCCACAGATCGACCAGTTGGGCGACGGTCAGCGAGCCCGCGGTGGCCAGCGCCAGGTTCTGCCCGGCTCCGCTATGTTGCAGGCGTCCCATGGCAGCCAACTGGTCCGCCCAACGTTGCGCGCTCGCCGCCAGGGCGTCCGACCACCGCAACGGCGACAGGTGAAGCGCCGCCCGGTATTTGTTGTGGGCAGCCAGCACGTCGGCCCGGTTGACCTGTTGGGCCGATGCCGGCGCCGGCAGGCCAACGGGCAGCATGGCGAGAACCGTGAGCCAGAAAATGCCAGCGCGCATCTTCATGCCTCCTCGATGGCCGCGCGGATGCGCTCCGGCGTCAGCGGCATGCGCCGTACCCGGACGCCCAGCGCATGCGCCAGTGCATTGCCGAGCGCCGCCGCGGTCGGGCCCGTCGCCACCTCTCCGGCGCCGAGCGAGGCATCGGCGGCATTGCCGACGATCTGAACGGCGATCCCGGGCACGTCGGAAAACCGCAGCACCGGATAATCCGCCCAGCCCAGCACCGTCGGACCCTCGGCGTCCCAGTGCAGCGATTCGCACAGCGTCCAGCTCGCCGCCTGCACCACGCCGCCTTCGACCTGGTTGATCAGCCCGTCGCGATGCACCACCGCGCCGCAATCAACCGCGACGAAGGCGCGGCGGAACAACAGCCGGTCACGCGCCTCCACCTCCGCCACCACGGCGCAGTAGCCGGAGGTGTTCTTGTAGCGCGCAAAGCCGATGCCGCGGCCGAACCCCTCGCCGCCCGGCGCGCTGGCATCCCAATCCGCCATGCGCGCCGCCGCGGCCACCACGCCGCGCGCCCGCGGATCGTCGAGATGGGCGAGCCGGAACGCCACCGGATCGGCGCCGGCAGCGGCGGCCAGTTCGTCCATGAAGCTCTCGATGGCGAACACGTTGCAGTGCGCGCCCAGCGAACGCATCGCCGAGCTGCGCAGCGGCCCCTGCGGCAGCCGGTGATGCACGATCCGCCGCGGCCCGGTGCGGTAGATCGGCACCGCGTTGCGCTCGCCGGCGCCGGCCGGCAGCGACGACTGGCCCGGCGGCGAAGCGGGCGTCGGGTCGGCCAGCAACGGCCCCGCCAGCAGCCCGGTGCCGTCCTCCGCCACCGGGCGGGCAAGGTGGGGCGCGCTCCAAACCTCGTGCACCCAGTTGCGGATTCTGCCATCCTCGCCGAGCGACGCGGCCATCCGCACGCGCATCGCCGCACCGGCGGGCGAGGCGGTGAACTCTTCGGCGCGGCTCCAGCAGCACATCACCGGCGCCCCCGCCGCGCGGGCCAGCAGCGCGGCGTCCAGCGCCACGTCGTCCGCTCCGTTGTGGCCGTAGCAGCCGGCGCCAGGCGCATGCACGACATCGACGCTCTCGAGCGGAACGCGCAGCACGCGGGCAAGCTGCCGGCGCAGCATGAACACGCCCTGGGAGTGCGACCACACGGTCAGCCGACCCACTTCCCAGGAAGCCACGGCGCAGCTCGGACCGATCGAGCCATGCGCCAGGTAGGGCCGCGCATAGCTGCGTTCCAGCGTAATCCCCGCCGCCGCGCCGGGCTCGTCGAGCAGCACGCGCGTATCGGCGCCCAGCGGATCGATCCAGTCCAGCCCTTCGGTTTCCGCCGGCAGGGGGGGTGCCTGCCAGACCACGCGCACCGTCACGGCAGCCTGCCGGGCCTGGTCCTCGCGGCGGGCAACGACGCCCAGGAAATCGCCGTCGCGCACCACCGACACCACGCCCGGCATGGCAGCGATCGGGGCAAGGTCCACCGCCACCGGCCGCGCCCTCGCGTTGCGGCCGCGGATCACCCGCCCGTGCAGCATGCCGGGCAGGCGCATGTCCTGGATGAACGCCCCGCCGCTCAGCTTTTCCCGCAGATCGATCCGCTGCAGCGCCGCGCCATCCACGGACCTGCCGAACTCCGCAGGCGCCGGCAGGTCGCCCGCCGACACCGCGAGGTCCACCGCTTGCCGCAGGTCCCAGTAGCTGCAGGCGGCGTTGCGTTCGCGCGCGGCGAACACGCCATTCGTCACCGTGACGGCCTCCTCCGGCACGTCCATCGCCCGCGCGGCGGCGCCGGCGAACAGCGTGCGCACCAGCGCCGCCACCCGGCGCATCGACGCACCTCCCACTTCCACCGACAGGCTGCCCGTCGTCAGGCCCTCGTCGGGGCCGAGCCTTGTGTCGCCCGACACCATCCGCAGCCGCTCGATCCCCACGCCGAGTTCGCGCGCGGCGATGGCGGCAATGGCCGTGCCGATGCCCTGGCCGATCTCCACCTTTCCCGAGCGGATCGTGATCGTGCCGTCGGCCTCCACCCGCACCCAGCGATCCAGCCGGGGATTGGTCGCCAGCGTGGCCGGCAGGCCGCTCATCGGACGGTCCCCATCGCCCGGTCCAGGGCCCGCAGAATGCGTACCTGGGCGCCGCAGCGGCAGATATGGCGTTCGTCCAGCACCGCGACGATCGCCGCCCGCGAGGCGGCTGGCGTGCCGCCGAGCAGTCCGGCCACGGTCATGATGATGCCGTTGGTGCAGTAGCCGCATTGCGCCGCCTGTTCGGCCAGAAACGCCTCCCGCACCGCCTCCAGCCGCAGCCCTTCGATGGTCTCCACGCGGCGCCCCGCGACCGAGCCGAGCGGCGTGTCGCAGGCCTGCACGGGGCGGCCGTCCAACAACACGGTGCAGGCCCCGCAATTGCCTTCGAGGCAGCCGGTCCGCGTGCCGAGCAGGCCGAGGTCGGTACGCAGCACGTCGAGCAACGGCGTATCCCCGGGCAACTCCAGGCTGTGCCCGGTGCCGTTCACGACGATGTCGAACCGCTGCCCGGCCATGACCCCTCCGCGTGGCGCCGCCCCGAGATGTTGGTCGATCGGCTGTGGGCGCAAGCCAGGCAGACGGCGGCTACCCGCGCAGCAGCCGCTCGAGCAGAAAAGCCTTGAAGGCATTATTGTCGACGCCCGTGACGATGTCGATCTGCGGCACCTCCGGCAGGCGCAGGCCGCAGGTCGGCAGCGGGTCGTTCGCTATCCAGGAAACCGGCCGGCCGCGCGTCAGCCGCCCGACGGTCTCGATGTCGACATGCGCCCGTTCCACGCGCACGAAACTGCGGTCGAGCAGCACCGCGACGGCCAGCGGATCGTGCAGCGCGAAGCCGATGCGGTTGCGCACCACCGCCTGGTAGCGGATCCAGGGTTCGCCGGTAACGCCGAGCAGATGCGCCAACGGATCGGCCGAAGCGGTAAGCCGCGCATTGTCCTCCGCCAGCAGCGAGGTCTTCATCGTGGTGTCGAGCGGCACCATCACCACCGGCGCGCCGCAGGTGACGACGATGCGGGCGGCCTCGGGGTCGTAGCAGACGTTCAACTCCTGCGGCCGGTGCCACATGTTGAACGCGCCCCCCATGATCGCGATCTGCCGCACTTTCTGCGGCAGCGCCGGGTCGATCAGGATGGCCTGCGCGACGTTGGTCAGCGGCCCCACCGCCACGATCGTCACCTCGCCGGGGAATTGGTTCACGATCCGCACGATTGCCTCGGCCGCCGAGCCGGCCGCTGGCGTTCCCTTCGGCGCCGGATAGGGCGTGTCCTTCCACATCGACACCGCCGGCTCGACGCCGCGGCGGCCATCGAGATTGGCACGCCACGGCCCGTGGTCCTCCACCAGCGGGCGGGGCGCGCCCCGGTAGAGCGGCACCGACGAGCCGGCCGCCTCCAGCACCGCGAGGCCGGCGAGGACGCCCACGTCGAGCGCGGTGTTGCCGCCGACGATGGTGACCGCCGCCAACTGGAATTCCGGACTTTTCAGGATCAGGCCCAGCGCCAGCCCGTCGTCGACGTCCGAGCCGGGCACGCCGTTGCCGGGGTCGCAATCCAGGATGATGCGCATGGCGGAGTTCACTCCTTGGTGCCGGAGGTGGCGAGGGACGCGGCGAAATGACGTTGGAAGAACAGCATGATCAGCATCGGCACCAGCGCGGCGAAGGTGGTGGCGGCAAACATCTCGCCGTAGTCCACGCCGAACTCGGTGGCGAAATTGGCGATCGCGATGGCCACCACGTGCACGCGCGGCGCCGGCGCGATCAGCAGCGGCCAAAGATAGGCCTGCCACTGGAACACGAACAGGATCAGCCCCGCGCCGATCAGCGCCGGGCGCGACAGCGGCAGGTAGATGCGCGTGTAGATGCCCCACCAGCCCAGCCCGTCCACCATCGCCGCCTCGCTGAGCACGCGCGGGATGCCAAGGAAGAACTGCCGCAGCATGAACACCGCCAGCCCGTTGCCGAGGCCGGGCAGCACCAGGCCGGCATAGGTGTTCTGCAGGTTGAAGCCGCGGAACAGCGTGGCCAGCGGCACCGCGATCGAGTCGAAAGGAATGAGGAAGCTCACCACCATCAGCGCGAACACCACCTTGCGGCCGGGAAAGCGCAGCACCGCCAGGGCGAAGGCGGCGGCCGAACACAGCAGCAGGCCGAGCACCACGGTGACGCCCGCCACGATCAGCGAATTCGCCATCGCCCGCGCAAACGCGCCGTTCCACAGAACGTGCAGGTTGCCGAGCGTGGGTTGGCGCGGCAGCAGGCTCCACACGCTCAACGGCGACAGGTACTTGAAAATCTCGTCGCCCGGGCGCAGCGCGCTCGCGGTGGCCCAGATCAGCGGCAGCATCGAGTAGAGCGCCACCAGCACCGCCAGGGCGAGCAGCAGATGGCGGCCGAACCGTGCGCGCGCGGTGCCGCTCATGTCTGATCGTCCCGGGTCAGCATCAGGCGGAACTGGATGGCGACCACCACCACCACGGCCGCCACCAGGATCGTGGTTGCCGCCGCCGCGCCGCCGGCGTCGCCCTGTTCGAAGGCGCGGGCGAATATCTCGTTCATCACCAGGTTGGTCGAGCCTTGCGGACCGCCCTTGGTGAGAATCTGCACCGGGGCGAACACCAGGAAGTTGGCGACGGTGTCGGCCACCAGCACGAAGGTGAGCGGTCGGCGCAGCAGCGGCAGCGTGATGTGCCAGAAGCGTTGCCAGGGTCTCGCCCCGTCGATGGCGGCGGCCTCGTAGAACTGCGTGGGAATGTCCTTCAGGCCGGCGATCAGGAACGTCATCCAGTAGCCGACGCCGATCCAGCTCACGATGACGATGATCGAGGCGAGCGATTGCGAGGGTGCGGTCAGGAACGGCTGCGGCGCGATACCCACCGCCACCAGCACCGCATTCAGCGGCCCGTCCGGGCGCATCGCCACTCCCCAGATCACCGCCGAAACCGCCTGCGGCACCGCGACGGGCAGCAGCACGAACGTGCGCCAAACGCCGACCGCCGGCAGGTTCTGGTCGAGCAGCACCGCCAGGCCGAGCGCAAGCGCGATCTGGATCGGGTTGACCAGCAGCGAATAGATCGCGGAGGTGGCCAGCGAGCCGGTGAACTGCGGGTCGGCGAACAGAAACCGGAAGTTCTCCAGCGACGGCAATTTCGGCCCGGTCACGTCGAGCGCCACCAACAGCGCTTCCAGCGTCGGCCACAGCCGCAGCACCACCACAGCAACCACCGCCGGGGCGAGAAAGCCGGCCGCGGCCAGCCACTCGCCCCGGATGCGTGAGCGCCGCCCCGGACGACGCCGCATGCCGTCCGGCACGGCCGCGGTCACAGCCGGCTGAAGGCGGTGCGAAGCTGCTCCTCGGTCGCCTTCAAGGTCGCCGCCGCGTCCGCCCCGTTGCGCACGTCGCTGAAGGCCTTGTTCATGATCTGCTCGAAGTTGACCCAGCCGATCGTGCGCGGGCGATGCACCGCGGTGTTGGCAAGCTCAAAGCGCACCAGCGCATCGTAGCCCTTGGTGACCTCGCCGCCCTGCGCCGTCATGCGCTTCAGGTAGGCCTCGAACGCCGCCTTGTTGGCCGGCGGCAGCGGCTGCCCCTCGGTCGAGAACAAGGCGCCGGCATCGTCCAGTGTCATGAAGGAAGCGAACTTCATGGCCGCTTCCCGGTTCGGGCTGTACGGGCTGACCGCCATCGACCAGCTGTCGGTCGGCGTGCTGGGCTTGCCGCTGGCGAAATAGGGTGTGGCGGCCATGCCGAAATGCAGGTCCTGGGCACGGAAGAACACCGCCATCTGCCACGGCCCGGCCATCATGTAGGCAACCTGGCCGGCAGCGAAGAGCGGCGGCATCTGCTCGGCCGGGATGCCGCGCGGCGACAGGCCGGAGGAGAACAGCTTGCCGTACCAATCCGTGGTCTCGATCCACTTCGGCGTGGTGATGGCCGGCGTGAGCATGTCCGCGCCGGTGAGCCCGGGGCCGGCGCCGTTGGAGTCATAGAGCGACTGAAGCTGGTAGTAGCGATCGACCTGGTCGAACCCGAAGCCCCATTTCGCGCCGGCCGCCTGGGCCTTCTTGCCCGCTTCCACCACGGCTTCCCAGGTCATCCGCTTGTTGACGTCGAGCGGCGGCTCGGGCAGGCCCGCCTTGGCAAGCAGGTCCTTGTTGTAGAACAGCACCTGCGTCGAGGTCCACAACGGGAACGACCAGATCTTGCCGCCGGCGCTCACCGCATCGATCGCCTCGCGCGAAACCGACTTCTCGAAAGTGGCGCGCATGTCGCTGAGGTCGGTCAGGAAGCCGCGCCGCGAGAATGCCGGCACGCGCGGTTCGTCGCAGCCGAACACGTCGATGCTGGTGTCCTTCGAGCCGATGCGCGACTGCACGGCGGCATTCAGCGCATCGAACGGCACCTGCTGGCGGGCAATCTTGATCCCGGGGTTGGCCTTTTCGAATGCGGCGATCACCGCGTCCCAGGTCGCGGGCGGCTGGGTGAACAGAAAGTTGAGGGTAACATCGGCCGCGTGCACCGCCGGGGCGGCGAGCAGTCCAAACGGGGCCATCCCGACTGCCGCGATGAAAGGACGCCGACGGAGTGCCATGATGCATTTCCTCCAGTGTGTTATGCGCGGGCGTTGCGCGTCTGATACGGCCATGTACGGAGCCAGCGGCGCAACGTCAACAGCCCAGTCCGGGACGGTCCGGGCGCCCCTCGCCCATGCCGCGACGGGCGCTTGTCGGCGGCGGCGGATTCCGCCAAGCTGGCCGACGAGCGCATACAAGTACGGGATGGAAGCGATGGAGACGAACTGGGACGTCGTGGTCCTCGGGGGAGGCACCGCCGGCCTGTTCGCCGGCATCGCCGCCGCCCGCAACGGGGCAAAAACCCTGGTGATCGAGCGCGGCGGCCATCTGGGGGGCAATATCGCGACGGGCATGAACCTGGGCGGGTTCTTCGACGGACGCGACCGCCAGGTCGTAAAGGGCATTCCCGAAGAACTCGTCCAACGCGTGGTCGCACTTAACGGCGGGCGTGGCCATATCTTCTTCCACGACATGGACAGGTGGATATCGAGTACCGCCTCGCTCGATCCCGAAATATTCAAGCACGTTGCCTTCGAGATGGTCCGCGAGGCCGGCTGCGGATTGTGGCTCTACACGGCGTTCGTCCGCAGCGTCTCCGCAGGACGCAACGTCACCGCGGTGGAAGTCGGCACAAAGCTCGGGGTCGTGCGCCTGACCGCGAAGGTGTTCATCGATGCGACCGGCGACGCCGATCTGACCGCGGCCTCGGGGGGCGCCTTCGAGCGGGGTGGCGGAACCCGCCAAAAGGCCGTCACCTGCATGTTCCGCGTCGGCAATGTGGATCTGCCGGCGGCGGAGCGGTTCATGCAGGAGCGGGTGAATACCGACAACAAAACGCCATGGACCTTCGAGAACTGCGCCCTGCGTGCCAGTCACCGGTACTGGACGCCCTGGAAGTCGTTTCCTGACCTTGCGGCGAAGTGGCCGAAGCAGTTCGGGGTTTATTATCACGGAACGCCCGGCGAGGTTTTTCTCAACTGCACGCATACCTCGATCGACTCGCTGGACCCGGACGACATCACCGCCGGCACCATGCGGCTGCGCCGGCAGGCCATGGAATTCCTGCAGTTCCTGAAAGCGCAGGTCTGGGGCTTCGAAAACTGCCACCTCGTCCATGTCTACGACCTTGGCGTGCGCGAAAGCCGCCGCGTCATCGGCGATTACATGCTGACGGTCGAGGACATGACGACCGAACGGCGCTTCGCCGACGTGGTCGCCATGGGCGCCTACCCGCCGGACCTGCACGATGCGAACCGGGGCGACATCCTGATCGCCGGCGAAGGGTTCGGCAACGCCCTGACCGAAGACGAGATCGTGCGCGGCGGTTCGTTGCCGTACAACCCGGGCTACCAGATTCCCTATCGGACGCTGATGCCGGTTTCGCACGACAATCTGCTGGTGGCGGGTCGGTGCATCTCCGCCACCTTCGAGGCGCAGGCGGGAACCCGTGGCATGGCGCCGTGCGCGGCGATGGGCCAGGCGGTGGGAACCGCCGCCGCGATCGCCTGCGCCGGCAACGCGACGCCTCGCGCGCTCGATGTCGGCAGGTTGCAGGCGCAGCTCCTCGCGGACGGTGCCTGGCTGGGCGGAGACCATGTTGCAGGCCCGTAGGTTCGCGTATGAACCTCGGGCGCAGATCGACTCAGAACTGCCGATGAAATGGTGAGGGAAACCAATGGCCAACTTC